>NZ_FTMT01000042.1:0-8020 GCF_900156015.1 Chryseobacterium sp. RU33C
TAATAAAAAGTTATTTCCGTAAAATTTTTTGAGCTATGAGGGCTCAAAATTTTCCAGAATAACTTTTTAACTTACACAGTTAGTGAGACACTACCATTTGAAAATTGTTTGATACATAACTCACTTCTTTATATCCTAAGAAACTTGATTTGATTAACCAGCTTAATGGGTAAAGCTCAATTAATGATCTTTACAATGTCAGATCAAATACTTATACTTACTACCAAAAATTTTAAAACTTATTTTAATAAAAATGTGACTGCTTTATAAAACATAAAACCCTCGCAATTTTGCAAGGGTTGTTTTTTTATCTGCCACACGATACAATCGTGCGGGAGCGGGGTTTTCTTTATCACCAACACTCATAGTGATCTTTCCATTTCTTACTATTAATTATTTTAGTTTTATCAAATTTAAAATAGTATTTGATAATTGATCCGCAATATCTAGGCTTTCCCACAAAAAAAGGAACAACATCCACCCTTAATTGATTATCCTTAATTTCGGAAAATATAGCTGCATTTAAAGGTCCATTTGGGATTTCATTATATTGAACAATATTCTTGAACACGGTATTAAATGGTTTACTTAATTCCCAGTTATTATTTAAATTTTGATCAGATAAATCTTCCAGATTTTTATCTTTTCCTAATGGTTTTATTTCTTCTTTATCGGATAAAATATTTTTATAAATATTGCTATAATCTTTCTCGTTTAAAGGATTTGGATAAATTGAATCATAAATATATAACCCTGAAATATCTTTTCCAAATTCTTTTAAAGAAGCTTCTTTACTAAGAAAATCTTTACTTACTATTTTATATGCTGCATTATATCTAACTTTTGACGTAGAATTACAACTGATAGAAGTGATAATAATTATAGAAGATATTAGTATTTGTAATGCTTTCATTCTCTATTATGTTTGTTATTTTCGAGGAGTTTTAATATACAAGTCTTTCTTAGGATCGACTTTAGAAGGTCCTAATGTCTTCGAACTGTCACTAAATGGATAAAAATTAACTCCCCTTACATCTAATGGAGAATAAGATTTTCGTTGACCAAATGGCAACGTCCCACTAGAACTAGAAGCATCCAATTCAGTTCTAATAATATTCATTTTTTTAACATTATCTCCTTGTATACCATATATGGTTGAAGCTTGATATTCTGTTCCGTCACTACCAACAGAACCGTCGATTAAATTATTATACTTATGGCTAACTTCATGAAGAGTAATCATCCCATAACCCATAGTTAAAGGATTTAAAGCTGCACTAGTTCCTTTAATAAAATTATCTATTTGATCCGTATTTATATTTAAATCATAAACATGTGTATATCCCGCGACTCCATCAACTTTTTCTCCCCTGCCTCCAATTTCTTGTATAGAAGAACCTCGTGTATTATCCGAATTAACTTGGTAATCAGTTCTGTGATTATCTATAGCTCCTTTTAACATATTACGAGCAGTTTCACTTCCTCCCATATTTTCTGTCTCGGCATAAGAAAGTTTACCATCACTTCCTACAGATAAAGTCAAACCAGTTTCTTTTTCTAAATCACTTACAATTTTATTTTGTGTATCAGCAGAAACACTTTTCCCAAATGTTATATCATAGTTTTGCATACCATCTGGATCAATAAACCTCAAAGGATTATTAAATGCATAAGTGTAAGTGCTCCATCTTCTTGATGTTTCCGCAAGAGGGTCAACAACACCCCATCTTCCAATATCCGGCAGATACATTCTCGCACCATAATCATACATTCCCGTCTCCTGCAGCTCCTTGCCGTTGTACTTGTACTTTTTAAAACTATCCTGTCCAAAATAAGCATTTCCGGTTTTCAAATGATTCATACCGAATGGGTAATAATCATTACTGTCTACAATTTCAAGAACGCCTGTGCTGTTTTTGGCAAAGCTCACACGGACATTTCCTAGGTGATCTTTGTATTGATAAATATAACTAATTGTTAAAATACTACCACACGAAAGGATTCGTGCGGCAGCTTGGGGTTTATTTTAGGGATATTCAAAACCAAATATAATTTTATACAGCTTGTTATCTTTTAAATAAAATTCCATAAAATACGGAGGCATTTCATATTGTTTTATTTTGGGATCATCAGCATTTTTAATCGTATATCTGATAATTTGTTCGTTAGATTTTTTTTCAACTTTATAGTTACTACCTTTTATATTGGTTATTTCCTCTAAAGTCATTCCTAATTTCAGTCCTGATTCTGTCTTAAAATTATCGTATTTAGTTTCTGTAACGTCTTTCTCAAGTTTTGAGTCATCTTTTAAATATCCTACCTCGAAGCAACTAAAACTATTCTTCACATCTCCCTCATATTGATAGGCAAGTAAATATTCTTTTTTTTCTTTATCTGTAAAAGCAATCACAGGAGAATATCTTAAGTTATTTAATAATCTTACATTTTGAGGATAAAAATTATTTATAGAACTTTCTTCTCTTAATTGTAATTGATTCACTTTAAAATCTGGTTTAGAAAAATTCTCTGTAATAACAGTTTCATTTTCTATCTTTCCTTGTATCTTTTTTTCTGATTGATGACAACTAAAAAACAGAAAAAATAATAACAAAAGACTATTCATTAACATTTGGTATTTTCGTTCCACTTTTTCCATTATTATTTGGATTATTCTGAATATTAATATTTACAGGTACTGGACCTCCTGTTTTTATCATACTTCTTAGAGTATCTCTAAAATTAGTTAGAACAATTTTATCCCCAGACATTCCGATGCAGCCTAAAGTTCCCTCATTATTTCCATCAGGATGTATTCTTAATAAACTTCTACCTGTACTAAATTGTGGATTAAGATTAAAACTAAATCCGACTCCGTCCCGATTCATTCCTTTGTTATACCATCCATTTGGACTTCTGTCTTGATAACTATCCACAGTATACTCCCCATTTTCTGGTGCGCCATTTCCAAAACCTCCTGCAACACCATCATAAGAACCTAATGTTTTTGTTTTCCCATTCTCAAATGTTACATTTAACTTTACATCCACATCGCCAATTTTAGAGTTTCTCATTTCTCCATCTATCTCAACACTCATTTCTTTTGCTGCAGAATAACTCATTTTTCCATATGTATGATAACTTTCTAATACAAGTCCTTTATGCTTTTTATTGTCCCAGGTTTTAGTGCGTTCATAGTAAGTTCCTCTATATGTTTCACCTTTTTGAAGTACTCCCTTATCTTTATGGTTTTTAGCTGTTACATCATCTCGCCAAGTAATATCTCCATTCGCCGCTTCAACCCAATCCATTCCATCTGGATCTACAAATCTTATTGGATTATTATTAGCGTACATCATTGGATTTAAATCAGGATGTTTTTCAGAAAGTGGATCTGGTACAACCCAACGAGCAATATCAGGTAAGTATTGGCGGGCTCCGAAGTCATAAGCGCCAGTTTCTTGGAGTTCTTTGCCGTTGTACTTGTACTTTTTAAAACTATCCTGTCCAAAATAAGCACTTCCTGTTTTTAAATGATTCATACCGAATGGGTAATAATCATTACTGTCTACAATTTCAAGAACGCCTGTGCTGTTTTTGGCAAAGCTCACAAGGACATCTTTGTATTGATAAATATAACTAATTGTTAAAATACTACCACACGAAAGGATTCGTGCGGCAGCTTGGGACAACGTTTAATTTCTTTTATTGGGCTTTAGCTTCTTATTTTCTTCTTCTAAAGCTTCATTCTGCTTTTTCAGCAGGGCAATATAATTATTCAGGTTATCTAAAATATGATTGGGAATACTACAGTAATAATTATAGTTTCCGGAGTTATCATTGAAGGTCAGATTATCATTATTCTGAACAATACTGGAAGGTTTTTCTTCTTTGATTTCTTCTACCGGAACGTCTAAAGCCTTGGCCAGCTTCTCCCATTCATCATCATAAATCCTTACATCACCGCTTTCTTTACGGCTGTAATTGGATACATCCGTGGATATGATCTTGGACATATATTCCTGGGTGTAGCCCCGCTGTTTTCGTAAACTCTTTAGCTTTTCCATCATGATTTTTTATTCAGTACCACAAATATAAAAAATTCAGCCCTTTTATTCTATACCTAAACATTATCCCAAAGATTTATTTCTATTGTTCTGTTTCCATATACAAAACAGAACAAGAAAACCACTGCTAAGGCAGTGGTTGTTTATTAAAAATCATTACAAACATTCATAATGAGCTGTCCATGTTTTAGCTTCTTTAATACTATCTTGTTTATCAAAAATCAATAAATATTTATTAACACTACCACAATACTTTAAGCCATTATGTGAGTTGGATATGACATCAACTCTTAAAGAATCATTTCTCAATTTAGTAAAAACTGCTATATGAGATGGCCCTTTAAATTTATCTTTTGTAAATACATTTTGGCTTTTATAGTAGTCTTGTGACTTCCAAAATTTTCCCCAATTTTTTTTATTTACTTTAGATAAACACTTACTTTTTTTATATGGGTTAGTTTTTTCAATATTTAACCAATTAAAATAACTATCAGACTTATATAGAGGAAAAAAACTTTCATAAATAGAGATTCCATAAGCTCCAGGATTTAAAAGATCTTTATAATACTTTTCTGTACCCTTATTTATAAAATCCTGTTTTATGTATTCAATCCCTTTTTCATATCTTTCACATGCACATTGTCCATACATTGAAAAACTAATACATACAGATAAAATAATTAAATATTTCATTATTTGGTTTTTGGAGTTAGCATAAAAAGGTTTTTCTTCACATCGATTTTTTTAAAATTACCATCCATGATACTTCTTTCAAAAGGCGTAAAATTATAGGGCTTACCATTACGTAGAATATCTGTCGGGCTATATGATTCTCTTTGACCAAATGGTTGAGTAAATTGTCCGGAAGCATCTAATTCTCTTCTAATTGTATTTATAACTTTTTCATTTGGACCTGGCGCACCATAAATCACATCCTGATCGTTAAGATTATTATATACATGGCTTACTTCGTGAAGAGTAGTCATTCCATATCCCATCGTTAGAGGATTTAATGCCTCACTTGTTCCTGCTATAAATTTATTTACTTGGTCAGTATTAATATTTAAGTCATATGTTACTGTTGAACCATACACGCCATCTATTGTTTCACCTCGTGCTCCTGTGGGTTCGATTGAAGATCCTTTAGTGTTGTCTGAATTAATCTGATAGTCAGTTCTATGATTATCAATAGCGCCTTTCAACATATCACGAGCTGTTTTACTTCCTCCCATATCAGAAGATTCTTTGTAACTCAGTTTCCCATTATCACCAACAGATAATTTCAATCCTGTTTCTTTTTCTAAATCACTTACAATTTTATTTTGTGTATCAGCAGAAACACTTTTCCCAAATGTTATATCATAGTTTTGCATACCATCTGGATCAATAAACCTCAAAGGATTATTAAATGCATAAGTGTAAGTGCTCCATCTTCTTGATGTTTCAGCAAGCGGATCCACAACACCCCATCTTCCTAAATCCGGCATATAAAATCTTGCACCATAATCATACATACCCGTCTCTTGAAGCTCTTTACCATTGTACTTGTACTTTTTAAAACTATCCTGTCCAAAATAAGCACTTCCTGTTTTCAAATGGTTCATACCGAATGGGTAATAATCATTACTGTCTACAATTTCAAGAACGCCTGTGCTGTTTTTGGTAAAGCTCACACGGACATTTCCCAGGTGATCTTTGTATTGATAAATATACTGATTTTTCTGGTAATCATAAAATCCTTCAGAAGTAGGGAAAAACTGTAAATCCGGAGTTTTGGCTGGAGGAGGGTTAAAAGTTTTCTTTTCCAGTGAGAAAGCCTGGGGTTCCATTGCTCTTGCTGTCATCATTTCAATTCCTCCTCCGGGATCTCCTCCTGAAGTAACGATCTCTTTTTTGTAATACTGAAAACCATCCAGATACTCAGTTCTTTCTGTAGTGGTGGTAACGGTGTAATATCCTGCAACTCTATTTACAGCCGTTTTTTCCAGCTTTGTGCCATCTGCTCTATACCTGGTATTTACAACGGTACCAGAAGGTCCAAAATCAATATTCATTTCCTTAGGGAGATTTAAATGATTGTATTTAATTTCTGAAATCTGCTTATCCTGCATGTTTTTCATGTTCCCGTTCAAATCATATCCGATGGGAAGACCGACTGTACCCTCATAACCTGTATGATTACCACTATTATCCTTAATTTTGACAGCCTGGTTTCCCGTATAATCATATGCAAGATTGTCAATGACGGTAGCTGTACTGCTTCCATTCTCCATCACAGAAGTCCTGTAAAGGGAGGTAATATTACCGTTCAGATCATACTGCAGAGATTCTGTATTTTCTTTGCTGTATGGGTTGTTGGGATTCTGATAGTATCCGGCCGTCAGCCTGTTTAAAGAATCATAGGCATAGCCGTATCTTTTGGGTGTTAACGAAGGGTTTACGCCCAATGTTTCAACAGATCTCCAGTCTACTTCTGCAATATTGCCGTTGTATCTTGGAAGTACATCTTTACCCGAAAATTGTGCAGGATCTGGATTGCTGATACCCTCTTTTTGAGTATACTTGATTTTATAAGAAAAAAGCTTTCCTGCCAAATCTGTAACACTCATCTGATCTTTGTTAATACCCGTCATCCAACCTCTGATGTTGTAAGCGTAATCAACACTCTGAAGGTTGTTTCCTACCTGCTTGTTGACCAGTTGAGAGAGTTCATTATAGCTGTTTTTAGCCAGCAGCTCTTCCGGGTTGCTGTCTACCTGATGGTAATGTTCCTTCAGCCTGTTTCCATTATCGTATACAAAACGTTCTTTTACCGTGATTCCTGCTTCCCCTGGTTTTCGTAAATGAGTAGTAATGGTCTGTTGTGATAATCCTGCAAAATCCAGTTTGGATTCTGTATGGGTATATCCTCCCAGATAATTGATAGAGTGACTTCCAATCGCTCTTCCTTTCCTGTCATAATACGTGTAATCCTTTGTCCAGCTGTCATCTTCGATGTTTTTCACACAACTCATGACAGGCAATCCCTTAGTACTTCTCCCATCGGCTGTAGGTGAGTCAGAAAGTACAGGCTCTCCCTGAATAGCGGAAGGAAATGCAGGATTAAAGCTGTAAGCAGGGTAAGAGTCGTAATAATTTACTGACAACAATTTTACCCAAACAACATTAGGATAGGTTTGATCAGGATCGTAAAAAACTTCCATCCCTTCACGGATAAAGAAAGGGAAATTAGTTCTTTTAACGTTGTTGGTAGGGAAATTATTGGCCAAATCCTGCTCCGAAGATCTTGTTCCTCCTTCGGAAATTCCTGTAAATGCTATTCTTCCAAACTGATCATACTTTGTATACAGCCATTGTCCTTTTGTGCTTAATTCTGCATCCTGAGTTCCTACAATTCTGTCCTGTTTGTCATAGATCATAAATTCCCAACCTTTGCCAGGAATCTTTTTTTCAACCAATCGGTTTCTTCCGTCATATTTATACTGGTAGCATAAATCATTAAGTACAGTATTGGGATTGTTTTCTATAGAAGCTTTGGGAGGAATAACAAATGCCAGCTGATCATATTCATTATAAAGGTAATAGGTATCTGCATTCTCTGTAGCACTCATTACTTTTCTTACCAACAGCAATTGTTCTTTACCGTTTTTAAATTCTATGGTTTTATTGTTATCTTCATCCGTTACTGTATTTTTATACAATTTAGCCTCTTCATACATTCCAATGTTACTGATGGTTGATAAAGTAGCATTATTCACCCATGTCGTAGTAACAGTAAACTTTTTTACTTTATCTAATGTAGAATTGACATCATAACCGAACTTTACAGATTTTCCATTCCACTCATTGCCCACCTGTTTTTGTTCCAGAATCCTGTCCAGAGGAGAGTTTTCCAGCACTTTTTCAGAATAGATCTTTTCATTCCCATAGGTGTTAGGATAAACACCCAACGGCCC
>NZ_FTMT01000019.1:0-108724 GCF_900156015.1 Chryseobacterium sp. RU33C
GTTCTCAACCAATTTATGCTTATTTTTGAAGAAAGGCTCAGATTATAAAATCCAAGCCCTGACTTTTTAACTTACACACTTTGTGGGATAGTGTCTATAATAATTTAAGACCTCATTTTTCCCTAAATTATAACATCCCTAGCCAAGTGCATATGAAAAATAACGTGAAATTAAAAACATACAAAAAACAAAATCAGAATAGGAAAATTCCTACTCTGATTTAAGTATATTTGAAATATTAAACTAGTCAACCTTTTTCAGGACTAGTCAAATATCTTTTTCTGATTATTATCTGGCAATATTCACAGCTCTCGTTTCTCTGATTACTGTTACTTTTACCTGTCCCGGATACGTCAGTTCATTCTGGATTTTCTCGGAGATGTCGTAAGAAAGCTGAGAAGCTACTTCATCATTTACTTTTCCGCTCTCAACCATTACTCTCAGTTCTCTACCTGCCTGGATTGCGTAAGCACTGGATACACCATCAAAGCTTAACGCAGCAGATTCAAGGTCTTTTAATCTCTGAATATAAGATTCCAATACCTGTCTTCTTGCTCCCGGTCTTGCTCCTGAGATCGCATCGGCTACCTGGATAATCGGAGATAATAATGACTTCATTTCAATTTCGTCGTGGTGAGCTCCAATCGCATTTACTACTTCTGGGTTTTCACCGTATTTCTCAGCCCACTGCATTCCTAAAAGAGCGTGTGGTAATTCTGATTCCTGCTCCGGAACTTTACCGATATCATGTAAAAGACCTGCTCTTTTTGCCAGTTTTACGTTTAATCCTAGCTCAGCAGCCATTGTTGCAGCGATGTTGGCTACTTCTCTTGAGTGCTGCAGTAAATTTTGTCCGTAAGAAGAACGGTATTTCATTCTACCAACGATTTTGATCAGTTCAGGGTGCAATCCGTGGATTCCTAAATCAATGATCGTTCTTTTACCCACTTCAATGATTTCCTCCTCGATCTGTTTTCTTGTTTTTTCTACTACTTCTTCAATTCTTGCCGGGTGAATTCTACCATCGGTAACCAATCTGTGAAGGGATAGTCTTGCAATTTCTCTTCTTACAGGGTCAAAACATGAAAGAAGAATAGCTTCCGGAGTATCATCAACAATAATTTCTACTCCTGTTACTGCTTCTAAAGCACGAATATTTCTACCTTCTCTACCGATAATTCTACCTTTTACCTCATCAGACTCAATGTTGAAAACTGACACTGAATTTTCGATAGCCTGCTCGGTTCCAATTCTCTGAATCGTTTGAATAACAATTTTTCTTGCTTCATTCTTGGCATTCAGCTGAGCTTCTTCCATGATACTCTGAACATGTGCCTGCGCTCTTGTTTTCGCTTCTGCTCTCATGGTTTCCACTAATTCAGCTTTAGCTTCTTCGGCAGTGTAATTAGAGATTTTTTCAAGTATTTCTACTTTCTTCGCAGTTGCGATATCCAATTCCTGCTGTTTTCTTTCAAGAATTTCGTTTTTCTTAGCGTAATCTGCAATCTGCTTATCTAAATCTTTTTCAAGTTTGCCCGTCTTGCTAAGTTCGTCATTCAGCTTGTGTTCCTTGTCTTTCGTTCTCTTTTCAACTTCCTGCATTTTCTTTTCGCGGGCTTGAATATCAGCGTCATGCTGTGATTTCAGTTCCAGGAACTTTTCTTTAGCCTGAAGGTTCTTTTCTTTCTTTATGGATTCAGCCTGTACATTAGCTTTTTCTATAAGGTTTTCGGCATTTTTCTTGGCATCATCTATGATGAATTTTGCTTTAGTATTCAGAGAACTTTTGGAAAAAAATATTCCCACTACAGCTCCAATTACCAAACAAACAACACCGACTATAACTTCTATCATAATTTATATTGAGTTTTAATTGTATTCATATCCTTTGTTAAATAAAAAAGCCCACAATAATCCAGAGATTGAGAGTAAACTCCTAATCAACACGATTTGAACTGATTTCCACTGTCTGTAATCCGGAAATCCGGCACGCCATTCGATGGACATTTGTTCGGTAATTGTTTAGCGTTGAGTTTACCTTTAATGTGTTAGAATTATTGTAGGCAGTAACTTTTCAGGAAAAAAAATCTATTTCCCGATTTCATTCAACGACTGATTAATCTGCGTTAATCTTTCGTTGGTTGAATTAATATTTTTTTCGTAATTCAGAGAAACTACTTCTGCATTGGTTCCCAGTTTAAGGGCGCACATTGCCAAAGCATCCTGTTTATCTCTTACATCGAAATTTTGTTCAAAATCTTTAATCATATTCTCGATCTGCTTCCCTACTTTACGCAAAGTTTCTTCCTCTGCTGCCGGTACGTTCAGCGGATACACTCTTCCTGCAATGTTGACGGTTATTCTCCTTACCTCCATTATAATCCACTGTTTTGAAGCTGAGCAATACAGAAATCAATTTCTTTCACTAATCGGTTGATATGGTTTTTCATTAACCTATTGTGTTCAGGATTTCCTGATATTGCTGAATAAAGTTTTATATTTTTTTGTTCTTCTGCTAATACCTGATTCTTTCTTCTTTCCTCATCATACTTCTTCTTCAACTCTTCATGCTCAATATTTAATTCTTTTAAATTTTCCGTAAGATTTTTATAGTTCTTTTGCAGAGTCGAAATTTTTCTCTCTAATTCTGAAAAATTGTTTTCTAAATCTTGAAGCATTTCAGGTTTGTATATTCTAACTAAAAGCAAAAATAAAAAAATAATAGCACTAACAAAAATAAAACACTCTATATTTTGACATAACAATAAAAAAGGAGGCGCCAGCGCACCTCCAGTGTATTTTTCTATACATTATTTTTATTCAAATTTCAGAACGAACATTACGGCTCTTGTCTGCAGTGTAGAGATCGCAGATGACCAGTAAGGAGGTGTAGTAGCATTATCTGCCACTTTCTCATTGTTCATGAAGAATGTTCCTCTTACAGCAGGAGTCAGTTTAAATTTGTTGAAATAAAACTGAATTCCCATTTCTGCAGACCATGCAAAATTATGTGTTGTAGATCTGTAGATTCCCTGCATATTGTCATCTGTAGAACTTGAATTAGACTGAAGGTTTACCACATAGTTTACCCCTGCAGCAACGTAAGGTCTTGAATTGTACCATCTTTGACCGTGAAGTTCCAGAAGTACCGGAATATCAATCAAAGTAGATTTAATTTCTCTTACTTTATCCTTTTCCTGTAAAGGGAATGGCATAAAAGGAGGGTTGGTTAAAGATCCACCCGCATAAATGTCATTGGATTGAGTATTAAAAGTCAACTGTCTTTGTGCAAACTGTAACCCCGGCTCTACTCTTACATCAAGATAGTCATTCAGTCTCCATTTTGCAATAAGCCCGGCACCGAAACTATAACTTTCCTTAGAGGTAACAAGGTTTTCATTATCATTCATCCCATATTTCGGATGCAAAACAATGCGGTAATCCAGTCTGTTCCCGTTCAAATAAAAACCCCAACTGAATTTCTGTTCGTCGAAATCTTCCAACTTGTCCATTCTGTTTCGGGTTCTGAATTGCGCGTTAGCAAAAACGGCAACATTTACTGAGGTTAAAACCAGTGCTTTTAATAGAAATTTATTCATAGGTTACTTTGTTGCTTTATAAATTGTGGCTATACCTAAACTTAATTTTTTATATTCAACTTTCTTAAATCCCGTATCTAAAAGAATTTGCTTCATCTTCTCCCCGAAAGGAAAAGCATTTACAGAATCCGGAAGGTATGTATACGCCCTATTATCCTTAGAAACCAATCTGCCGATGGCAGGTAATATATTTTTGAAATAAAACATATAAAATGGTCCCATGAAACCCTCAACCTTTGAAAACTCCAGTATATAAACACTCTTGTTATCTTTAACTACTCTTCTTAACTCTGCCAAACCTTTGGTAAGGTTTTCAAAATTCCTTACTCCAAATGCAACGGAAACAGCATCAAATCTATTGTCCTCGAAAGGTAAATTTTCTGCATCTCCTTTTTGCATGGAAATTTTGCCGTCTAATTTAAGTTTTTTTATTTTAATAACGCCAACATTCAGCATTTGTTGTGATAAATCTAATCCAACTACTTTAGAACCGGTTCCTTTTTCAATGGTAATTGCCAGATCTCCTGTTCCTGTAGCCACATCCAGCACTTCCTGCGGATTATCATTTTTCATCCATCTTACCAGTTTATTCCTCCACAAAACGTCAATTTTCATGGATAAAACATGGTTCAGAAGGTCATACTTCGGTGCAATATTGTCGAACATATCCTCTACCTGGCTCTTTTTTGTAGCCTCTGAATTGTAGGGAGTAACTTTGGTGATATCTTTTGTCAAAACTTAAAACTTGTAATATTCTTTGTAATAATTTAGGTAATCCTGCTTTCTGAAGATTTTAGATCGTGATTCCACTTTCTGGATATTTTTGATCACTTTGTCATAATCTTCATCTACATTGTAATAAAAATCTTCTGTGTAAAGCTTATTGAAGCGTCTTGCTCCTCCGTAATAATACTTTCCGTCAATAACAGTTTTATCAAGATGAGCCAGTAACGAATCCTTTTTAAGGTTATATCCGTAATACTGATCGTTTATATAGTAATCCTGATGCGTAATATTAATCAGACCACGAAGTTTATTCACTTCAAATGCCGAATCGTAAAGCATTTTCTTGTTCTGATCAAAAACCTGAATAGAGTTTTTCCCTTTATTCAGATCCACATGCACATACTGCCCCGCGGAAATAATTCCTTCAGATCCGTTATTGATCTTAAAGTAATACGTATTCGGGGTAGGATTATCTACCACATAATAATTCTTCTTGGCTAAAAAAAGGAAGTAGATCCCAAAGGCAACGATAAATGCCACAGCTGCAATAAGTAAGCCTTTTAAGGATGAGTTGTTTTTCATAGATTGTAAAGTACAATTTTTGCAAATTTAATAATATTTTTAATTCTCCGTTATTAATATTAATTATTAACTTTGCATCTTTAAAAAAATCATATAAACGAATGCCGAATACAATCATTATTGGCTCTGGATCTTATATTCCGAACAGAGTTATTGGTAGAGATTACTTCATGAATTCCGAGTTCTATACTGAAGACGGGGTAAAGATTGAAAAACCTGTGGAAGAAACCATTGCGAAATTTGTAGAGATTACAGAAATCGAAAACAGGAGATTCATTGAGGATAATCTTTCCAACTCACAAATCGGTTATGAAGCTGCAAAAATCGCCCTTGAGGATGCAAAAGTAGACGGCGAAGAACTGGATTATATCATCTATGCAAGCAATTTCGGGGAAGTTACAGAACACGGATATGCTGATTTTATGCCTACAATGGCAGCCAGAGTGAAGAATAAACTGGGAATCAAAAACAGAAAATGCGTAACGTACGATATGCTTTTCGGATGTCCGGGATGGGTAGAAGCAATGATTTTGGCGGATAACCTTATCAAAGCCAAATCAGCCAAAACAATTCTTGTTATCGGAGGAGAAACTTTAAGCAGAGTAACAGATCCACATGACAGAAACAGAATGATCTTTGCAGACGGCGCAGGAGCTGTAGTAGTAAAAGCAACGGATGAAGAGAATGTAGGGATTATTGCTCACAACACTATTTGTGACAACGGACCGGAATTAAGCTATCTTGAAAACCAGCCTTCCATCAATAAAGAAGTAGATCAGAGACGTCTTTATGTAAGAATGTTAGGAAGAAAAATCTATGAGTACGCGCTTAAAAATGTACCTGTTGCGATTAAAGATACCATTACAGATGCAGATCTTTCTATTGAAGATATAGATAAAATCTTAATTCACCAGGCGAATGCTAAAATGGATTATGCAATGATTGAGAGACTTCACAGACTTTATGATGTGAAAGAATATGATCATGCCATCTCTCCTATGACGATCCAGGATCTTGGGAACACCTCTGTAGCAACAATTCCTACCATGTATGATTTAATAATTAAAGGAAAAATGGAGGGTCAATCGTTTAAAGATAATGGTAACATTGTGATGACTTCGGTAGGTGCCGGAATGAACATCAATGCTATTGTTTATAGATTTCCTAAAAAGTAATATTTAAAACATTAAAATATAAAGCACAGGGAAGTTTATTCTTTGTGCTTTTTTTATCAGAACATGCAAAAGAATTTTTTAATCATCGCCGGAATCTTCCTCTTTCTGGAAGTGTATATTTATCAGGCTATCAGAACACTTACCGACAATTCATGGATCAGAACCGGATATTGGATTATATCTTTAATCGTGTATGGAGTTTTCGCGTATGAAGTTACTCATTACCAAAGATCAGACAGAAGTATGGTAAGGGCCCAGATCATGATTTCGTTATTTTTGATTTTCATTCTTCCGAAAATTTTTGTGGTTCTGTTTTTATTAATTGATGATATTATCAGAACCGGAGGCTACCTGATAGGCTTTACCAAACCATCGGAAAATTTCTTCCCGGAAAGACGAAAGTTCCTGAGCCTGGTTGGATTGGGAATGAGCGGTGTTCTGTCAGCTCTTTTTATCGATGGAATTACATTTGGGAAGTACAGACATAAAGTGAGAAGAGTAAGAGTTAATTTTGCCAACCTTCCGAAAAACTTCAAAGGCTACAAAATCATTCAGATCTCTGATGTTCACAGCGGAAGTTTCTCTGATCCCGGCAAATTGGAGCATGCCATTGAGCTGATCAACCAACAAAATCCCGACCTTGTACTCTTTACCGGAGACATGGTAAATAACGTTGCGGACGAGTTTAAACCTTTTATTCCTTTGTTTTCAAAAATACAGGCTAAAGACGGCAAATTTGCAGTATTGGGAAACCATGATTACGGAGATTACGTAACCTGGGAATCACCAGCTGCCAAAAAAGAAAATCTTGACACTTTAATTGGTTATGAAAAACAAGCAGGTTTTGATATGCTGAGAAACGAACACAGAATCATCGAAAGAAACGGAGAAAAGTTATACATTCTGGGCGTTGAGAACTGGGGATTGAAACCCTTTCCTCAGTTTGGAAAAATTGATGAAGCATTAAAAGGAATACCCGAATCTGCCACTAAGATTTTAATGAGCCACGACCCTACCCACTTTGATTATGTGGTAAAAAAACATCCTGCCAATATCCACCTGACTCTTTCGGGACACACCCATGGAATGCAGTTTGGTCTGGATCTTAAAAATGTAAAATGGTCACCGGTACAATACAAATATCCAAAATGGGCAGATTTATACGAAAGTGAAGGAAAGCTTCTGTATGTCAACAGAGGATTCGGGGTATTGGGTTATCCGGGAAGAGTGGGTGTATTGCCGGAGATTACCCTTTTTGAGTTGAGTTAGGGATTCAGGCTGCAAGTTGTTTTGTTGCGAGTTGCGGGCGGGTTGCGGATTTCTTGTGTTACGCAAAACATTAACCCTTGCATTATCTACCTGATCACTTTAACCTGAAACCTGTTATCTGTCACCTAAAAAATATAATCTTTCATGCGGGAAGTAGCCATTTCCCTATTATTGAGAAAAGTGAGGAGGGCATCTAATTTGTCCTCCATTTTTTTGCCCGAAAATAGGCTTCGGTAAAAAGGAATATCAAAACGGTATTTCCTGAAATCTGTAAACTGCCATGTGTTCAGATAGATCAGTACAAATTCTTCATTCTGCAAAGTTTCCAGCACCATATTCTGATAATACTTCATCGGCAGAATCTGAAATACAAAATCATTATAAGGCAGCTGACTGTATGGAGAGATACTTTCCGGAACAATACTCAACCCGTCCTCTTCTGTAATTTCGGTATCTCTTTTTAGTCTTTTGAAGGGGAAAAGAATATTGGCATTGTCGATATTGGAAACATAATTAAATTCCATCAGCTTCAAAATTTCCTGTGAAACCTTTACATCTTTCTGACGAATTCCCCTGATCTGTTTTTCCAAAAGATCCTGAATATTCTTTTTGGCATTTTCTATTTCTTCCGGATTTGACCCTTTATTGTAAAAAGCAATTTCATGCCCTTTGGATGAAATTGCTTTTATTAAATTCTGAAGTTTTTCGATAAGAGAAACCTCTACAAAAAAACTTGATTTGATATCATGAATATCTAAAATTCTAAGAATCGCTTTGGTATTATCTTCTGTAATTTTCAGTCTCTCATCTGCAGTAATCCGGGAGCCTTTTTTCACTTCAGCTTCGACACACGTGATGTTAAAAGTCAATAATACCATTTAAATTAAAATTTATATAATTTCTATAAAATATTAAAAATCAGATGTTAAAATAATCATTAATTAAATCATTACTTTACATTATTAACTCTTACCTAATTTCACTTTCAGATTCTTGATCATATCTTTGGTCATTTCAGAAATTCCGAAATCATAAGTCAGACCCCAGTCTTTTTTAGCGACTGAATCATCAATGGAAGCGGGCCATGAATCTGCAATTGCCTGTCTGAAATCCGGCTTATAATCAATCGTAAAATCCGGAATTTCTTTTGTGATTTCTTCTGCCAGTTCTTTTGGAGTAAATGACATTCCACCCAGATTATAGGAAGAACGAACTGTTACACTTTCTTTGGGAGCATCCATTAATTTCAAGGTTGCGTTGATGGCATCATCCATATACAACATCGGCATTCCTGTATTCTCTGAAATGAAACTGGTATACTTTCCGTCTTCAATCGCTTTATAGAAAATCTCAACGGCATAGTCGGTAGTTCCACCTCCTGCCGGAGTTTTCCAGGAGATCAATCCAGGATATCTGATACTTCTTACATCTACACCATATTTGTCGAAATAGTATTCACACCACTTCTCCCCTGCCATTTTAGAGATCCCGTAAACAGTTGTTGGATTCAACACTACATCCTGTCCTACATCATGCTTTGGAATTCCTTTCCCAAATACAGCAATTGAACTTGGCCAGAAGATCTTTTTAAGAAGCCCTTCTTTTGCCATTTCACAAAAATGAAGCAGTGGTTCAAGATTCAATTTCCACGCAAAAATCGGCTGCTTTTCAGAAGTTCCGGATAAAAGCGATGCCAGATGGTACACTGTTGTGATATCATAATCTTTGATCACCTGTCTTACCAATTGGGTGTTGGTAACATCCATTCTTTCATAGTGTCCGGCAGAAGTAATTCCTTCCTGCCATCTGTCCAATCCTGAAGCAACAACATTTTCCGCTCCGTGAATTTCAACAAGTCTGTTCGTCAATTCGGTACCAATTTGTCCCAAGGCACCTGTAATCAGTATTCTTTCCGTATAGGATTCCATTTTTCAGATTTTTTTAGAATTCTACAAAAGTAAAAAAAACATGTCAACCATAATAAAAAAGGTGTATTTAAAAACATTCCTTTGCTAAAAGATACTGATAGCCAGTGAAAATTTTCCTGAACAATAGAAATAATCAAATGCAATCATCACAAGCTGACATTAACTTAAAATTCAATAATTTTGCTGTAAGAAAAAAACAATCATATGAAGAAGATTTTAATTGCTTCGATGCTTTTGGCGGCACAGCTCAGCTGGGCTCAATTTACTGACATCAATATCATCAAAGAAGTACAGGTAAAGAACAAAGGTGTTGTGGTCTCCGCACATCCATTAGCCAGTGAAGCCGGAGCCAAAATCTTAAAAATGGGCGGAAATGCATATGACGCTGTTACCGCAACACAATACGCCCTTGCTGTTGTGTATCCGCAAGCTGGAAATATCGGAGGAGGAGGATTTTTGGTAGGTGTGAAAAATAACGGTGAAAAATTTACACTGGATTACAGGGAAACGGCTCCGAAAAAAGCTTCCAGGGACATGTACATTGATAAAAAAGGAAAAGCAGATACAGATCTTTCCCAAAACGGAAGGCTGGCAGTAGGAATCCCGGGAAGCGTAGCAGGATTTTTTGCAACGCTGAAATACTGCAAACTTCCTATGGAAAAAATTATCCAGCCCGCCATCGATCTTGCTGAAAAAGGATTTGCCATCACGGATAAAGAAGCAGAAATGCTGAATAACCAGAGGGAAAAATTCCAGAAACATAATAAATCATCGATCATTTTTGTAAAGGATACTCCATGGAAAGCCGGGGATCTGTTGATCCAAAAAGACCTCGCCGAGACCCTGAAACTGATCCAGAAACAGGAAGCTAAAGGTTTTTATGAAGGAAAAACAGCTGAACTTTTAGTTGCTGAAATGAAAAGAGGTAACGGAATCATCACCCTGGAAGACCTTAAAAATTATAAAGTTGCTGAGAGAAAAGCACTGGAATTTGATTATAAAGGAAATAATGTTGTTACCATGCCTTTACCATCAAGCGGTGGAGTTCTTCTTGCGCAAATGCTCAAAATGGCTGGTTTTGAAAATCTTGAAAAGTACCAGCAAAACTCTGCAAAAGCTGTTCAGATTATGACTGAAGCAGAACGAAGAGCTTATGCAGACAGAGCAGAATATATGGGTGATCCGGATTTTATTCAGGACAAAACCTCTTACCTGATCTCTGATGATTACCTGAAAGGAAGATGGAAAAGCTTCAGTTTTGATAAAGCGACACCCAGTGCAGAAGTAGGCAGAATCATAGAACAGCCTAAAGAATCGATGCAGACTACCCATATTTCCGTATTGGATAAAGACGGAAATGCAGCTTCTGTAACGACAACTCTTAACGGGTATTACGGGAGTAAAGTATTAGTTTCGGGAGCCGGATTCTTTTTAAATAATGAAATGGATGATTTCTCTATCAAACCAGGTGTACCGAATATGTTTGGAGCAGTAGGCGGTGAAGCCAATTCAATACAACCAAACAAGAGAATGCTTTCTTCAATGACTCCCACCATTATTCTTAAGAAAGGAAAGCCTTATATGGTAGTGGGAACGCCGGGAGGAACTACAATCCCGACTTCAGTGTATCAATCCATTGTGAATGTGGTAGATTTTAAACTGAATGCGAATATGTCTGTCAACGCACCAAAATTCCACCACCAGTGGCTTCCGGAAACCATAACAGTTGAAAACAACTTTCCGGAAAGTACTATTTCTGAACTGAAAAGCAAGAATTACATCATTGAAAAGACAAAATATATTGGTAAAACAGAAATGATTGTCCTTGATGAAAACGGAAATATCCATGCTGTTGCAGACGGCCGTGGAGATGATTCTGTAGCAGTGGAATAATACTTATACAAAAATAACAAAATACAGCCTGGGCTTCATTCTCCGAATGAAGCCCAGGCTTTTTTAAGCATTTTAGAAAACCCGCGCTACAGATTCTTTTCAATGACTTTTGTCATGTTTTTAGATAAATTTTCTTAATTTTCGCCCTTAAAAAAACAAAACGACTGTTCTTTGAAAGCAAAAAAAATACACAATCAGCTTTATTTCCAGGTGATTATCGCCATTATTGCGGGTATTCTTCTGGGAAAATTTTATCCTGAATTAGGTGAAAAAATGAAACCTTTGGGAGACGGATTCATCAAACTGGTAAAAATGATTATCGCTCCGGTCATTTTCATTACGCTTACTTTGGGAATAGCACACATGACCGATTTGAAAAAAGTGGGCAGAATTGCAATCAAAGCAATGATCTACTTTTTCACCTTTTCAACTCTGGCTCTTATCATCGGATTATTAGTAGGAAATATTCTACAGCCGGGTCATGGTTTACATATTGATCCTTCTACTCTTTCGGGTGATGTTTCACAGTATCAGGCAAAAGCGCATGAATCTACTCTTACGGGCTTCATTATGAATATTATTCCGGAGACATTATTCAGTCCGTTGGTGGGTGAAAATATTCTTCAGGTTCTTTTAGTGGCTATTTTAATGGGAGTTGCTTTGGTTTTAACAAAAGAGAAAAGCCAGAAAGTAACTGATTTTCTACAGGATCTGTCAACTCCGGTATTTAAAATTGTTCATATGCTGATGAAACTGGCCCCAATCGGAGCTTTTGGTGCAATGGCATTTACCATCGGAAAATATGGACTTCATTCTGTTCTGAATCTTATATTCCTGGTAGGTACATTTTATATTACGTCTATCCTTTTTGTCGTTCTGGTATTGGGAGCAGTTGCATGGTATAACGGATTTAATATTTTTAAACTCCTTTTCTATCTTAAAGAAGAGCTTCTTCTGGTTTTGGGTACAAGCTCATCAGAGTCTGCTCTTCCCGGAATTATGGAAAAACTTGAAAAAGCTGGCTGTTCAAGGGCAATTGTAGGTTTGGTAGTCCCTACCGGATATTCTTTCAATCTTGACGGAACGAATATCTATATGACGCTGGCCTCTCTCTTTATTGCGCAGGCATTAAATATTCATCTTCCTATTGAAAAGCAACTGATGCTTCTTTTGGTGGCAATGTTAAGTTCAAAAGGGGCAGCTGGCGTTACTGGTGCAGGATTTGTTACCCTTGCAGCAACACTGGCCGTAGTTCCTGAAATTCCGATTGCAGGAATGACCTTAATTCTTGGAATTGATAAGTTCATGAGCGAATGCAGAGCTTTGACCAACGTAATTGGAAATTCCGTAGCTACTGTAGTAGTGGCCAACTGGGAAAAACAGCTTGATAAAAAACAGCTTCAATACTGTCTGGATCATCCTGCTGAAGTGGAGAAAAAGCTCGAAGTTTAGATAGGTGGCAGATAACAGGTTTTAGGTTACAGGAATTGAATAAATAACGTCGATAGTAAATTTCACTTCGCAGGTGAATAATCAATTTAGAAAATCAGAATGTTCCTCAATCATTAACCAACCCAAAACTTTAAACCTTGAACTTTAAATCAAAATATTCAAACTCGCCGGCTGTACTTTAACATGAATTGGTGATTTGATCTTATTGAATTCACCATCAAGATGCCAGTTTTTGGTATTGACTTTAAAAGATATTTCAGAAACTGGAAGATAGGTAACATATTCATCATCTTTCAGTCTTTTGGTAAACATACGGAAAGCAAAAAGTGCAGAATAAGTTAACGGAAACTTTTTTACCAGAACCATGTCGACCAAACCATCACTTTTACTGGCCTTCGGTGCAATATAGGCGTTGTTGCCAAACTGGCGGGTATTGGCGATATTCATCATCAGATACCTTCCATTATACTGCTGATATTCCTCATCAAAAAATTTCACCTTGATGGGTTTGTAATTGAAAAAAGTTTTCAGGGAAACTTTGATATAGTTTTTGAATCCACGGCTTGTTTTCTCAAACTCTTTAACCACTTTACCGTCAAATCCCGTCCCCGATACATTAATGGAAAGCCTTTCGTTCACAGTAAATGTATCAATCTTTCTGGAGTTTTTGGCTTTTATTTTTTCTAAAAGTTCATCCAGATTTTTACTGAATTGTGTTTCGTTGGAAAATCCATTTCCAGAACCTGCGGGAAAAATTGCCAGAATTTTATCTGTATAAATAAGATTTTTAGCCACCGTAGAAATAGTACCATCGCCTCCTATTGCCACAAAAATATCCACCTCTTCAAAATGAGACTTAATAAATTCCTCTGTTCCGGGAATAGATTCTGACACATAATACAAAGGGTTATTAACCTTTGTTTTAAGTTCGTTTAAAAACGGCTGATAGTTTTTTTTGGCCGAAAAAGGATTGATAATAAAAGCAACTTTGTCCATTACCACAAAATTAAAAAATGCTTCCAGAACTGGAAGCATTAATTTACTTAATTTTCATTCTTTCTTTAAATTCTGTATTTAATGTGCCTTTCAGGTCTTCCCAGGAAACCGGAATAGTAATATCTCCGGCGGCAAAAGCAGCAATTTCATAGGGGCTGTAGTGAAAATACAGGTTTTTATCATCAAAGTAAAAGTTATCAGATGCCGGAATTTTATCCACTAAAAGCATTTCGGAGTTCTTCACTTCTCCGTCACCATCCATCGTACCACTATTCATTTTATCAATATTTTTCATCAGAATGGCTTCAATTTTATTTTTAGGCATTGAAGTAATATCTTTCAATTCTAATTTTTTATTGTTTTTAAGGTCAAAAACCCTTTCGGAAAATCCGTAGTTATCATGTGCTCCTCCTTCATACCCGCTTCCCAAATACTGAATATGCATATAATCGTTAGAATTAGAAATAAGATTCATATGCGAACTAGAATACCAGTTTTGAGCATAAGTAACGTCTGATGCCCAATCTTTATTATCATTTTTTACAGAATTGAAATAATTATTTTTTTCATTATCCAGATAAGCCTGAAGACCGGCTTTGGAAAAATCTTTAATGTTTACATTGTGGAAATAGATGCTGTCTAACAGTTTTTTATCTTTTAAAGTAGGGAAAACAAGGAGTTTTGAAGTAAAGCTCACTTTTAAAGAGTCTGTAATTTTTGTAGAATCATTGACTTTTACGGAGTCTACCACAAATTCTTCAGTAGCTTTGTTTTCTGTTTTTTCTCCTGATGCCGCTGTTTCATTTTTTTTACAAGCCGTAACTGCCAGGAAAGAAGATAATGCTATAACAGCAATCGTATTTTTCATAATTCTATTTTTTTTTGTTAATAAATGCAAAAACCATTCAAAAGATGAATGGTTTTTGAAAAAGTTTTATTTTTTTATTTAAATCACGTTAAACATTACTTTTTTACAAGACTGATTACCTGATTTTCAAATTTTGAAGCAACACTCCAGATTTGCTTAAATGCAGGGTAATATTCTTTCGGATAGTCTGAACTGCCAATTTTTGTAGTTGTAGTTACCACCAGCATATTTCCTTTTTGTTCTACAGAATAAGTATATGCTATTTCTTTATCTTCAGTAACAATTCTTTTTTCTTTAGGCATTTCCTCTATCACGTATCCTTCAGGAATTTCAAGAGAGACTTTTTTTATCCTGGTTATAGGGGATCCGAAATCAATAGGATATTTTCTTACTTCAGTTTGATCAAATTCATTAGAATTTTTACTTAAAAACAACATCGGATTGATAATCATTTTCTTCCCAACTCTGTCAATAAGGTTGGATGAAGAGAATTTCATACTGCTTTCAAAATCTCCATTTTCCAGCACTTTTGAATTGATATCCGTAAAATCTATTGAGAAGTTTTCCTTATACTGTTTTTTGTATTTTTCTGCATTATCATCGTAGTTATCTTTAGCATGCATTGCATATGCGCCTGTATCTTTATCCGAATAGGTACCGGAAATACTTCCGTCATCATTGATCCTGGCATTTGCGGTAAGATAAGTATTACTGGATTTCAAATTGGACATTTGAATCTGCAGCGCTTTATCTTTCGTCACAAGAATTCCATATTGATTCCAGTTTTTAAGAGGTATTTCATCTAATGAAGACTGTTTAGAGGTAGCATCATAAATATGCAGCTGCTTATCTATATCAATTGCTGCCAAGACAAAGTTCATATTGGAAATATTAGGTGATACCAGATTGATCAATCCGTTCTCTACTGTAGAAATAACCAACGGATCTGCTTTAAGACCTGCTTCGCGAAGCATCATAACCAGAAAAAGATTGATTTCTGCGGCGTTCCCCGTTTTAGTTTCCAAAAGCTTTTTAATTCCATCTTCGGTATAAATACCTTTATCTTTGTTCCAGGTAAAAGTCTTTTGAACATATGAAAAGATAGCATTTGCTTTTTCAAGGTCAGTTTTCATTTCTAAGACTCCTGCCGGCATATTTTCTTTTGCCAGTTTTGTTCTTTTTATTTCACCTCCAAAATCATCACTATCGTACAATCTCTTTGCAATCTGATCCCATGAAGATGAATACAGTTTAAGCTCGCCGAAATTAGTAGAATTTAACTCAGCGCTGATTTTTGTTCTGAAATTTCTATCGTTTCTTACAAATTTTTCAGTTTTAAAACCATTCAGATTTTCATAAGCAAACCTAAAGGTTTTGTATTGAGTTCCGTACAGATATCTTTCTTCCATTTCTCTATACTTAGGGCTGATTCCTCCCGTATAGTTTACATTATAAGACATATTGATGGGCGTATCAAAAACATATTCCGTATTCAGTGAAGGAGTATCAGATTCTATCAAAACTTCTGGAATCATAAATCGAAACGGAGATATTATTTCATATTGATATTCTATGACTGATCCATTTTTCACGCCTGGAAAAGCAAATTTTGTTAAAGTAACATATTTATTCTCTTTACTTTTATATTGGGAACTTTTTTCCACTTTTACAGGAACCGTAGTTCCATTTTCAAGATTATAGGTAAAAGCTTTGAACTTCCCTAGTGATTCTCTGTTGGTCCCAACATTATAAATAGGAATTTCAAGATTCAACCAGTCTTCAGCTTTATCTTTATTATAAATCTTAACTCTGTAAAAATATCTTTTGTGCAGATTACCTGTATTGGCATCCACCATAAAATAAGCAGATTTGTATAAAATTTCGGCGGGAGCATTTTCATCTAATAATGATTTTGCTTTAGATAAATCTGCATCATTAAATTTAGGAGGATTCAGAAATTCATATTTTTTCTGAGCATTGAACAATATTGCATTGGCAGAGCAGAAAAGCAATACTATAATTTTTTTCATTTTTATATTTTTGTTATTAAAATTTTTGAATTGTCCATATTCAGAATCTTTTTTCTGAAACTGATGTAATCATTGTACTTTTCTTTTGGATATAATCCCTTATTAATCTGCATCTTTCTGGTTACTTTTACCTGTCCCTCATTTGTAGCAAAACTTAGTTTATAAGATCCAAATTCAGAAGTGATGGTTGAGTTATCCGGAGTTTCATCCACTTTATAACCTAAAGGAAGCACAAAAGCAATTTCATATTCGTCCTCATAAGACATACCGACTTCAAAAGGAAGCTCACGGCTTTCATCAGTTTTAAAGACAGCATCAGTAAAAATAGGCACAGATCTGAACAGAAGGCTGTTTCCCGCTTTTTTGGAAAAATTATTGGTTTTAAAATCAATGTCATAGGTAATAACAGCATTATCTCTGTCATTATTAAAGTTTTTCATTTCAACTTTTTCAAAGTTTAAAACATTAAATACTCCTTTCAGAGCATCATTTTTTTCCTTAGGACTAAGATTGACAAATCTTAAATTATAATCATACTGATTGCCCGTATAGGAAAAGTTTCCTGTTCCAATAATGCTGTTATCTTCATTAAGATTAACTCTCAATATTTGTTTTTCTTTGTTCTGTTCGGCTTTATAAACAGGGGTATTAATAAGCTCAATTCCTTTTGGAGTTACAGCGAGTACGTTCCTGTCCGTAGTACTGTAACTTAAATGGTTAAAAGCTATTTGCTGAGAAGTATTTTCAAGCCAGATATTTCCCTTTTCTGTCGGAACCATCAGAATAATATGGTTTCCGCCCATGGAAGGAAATTCCGGATCAAAGGAAACCTGTGAACGACCGGAATTGATAATACAATAATGAGAAGGAATTCCTGCTTCGTTCAATAGAATTTTCATATAGTTTGTAAGCCCCTTGCAGTCACCATAGCCTTTTTTCTGAACCTCATCCGGCAACATGGGCTGCCAGCCTCCTATTCCTAATGAAACAGCAATATATCGGGTTTTGTTCTGCATGTACTGATAAATCTTCTTTACTTTATCTTCTACAGATCCCTGTAATTGTAAAGAGGCTACTTCAGCTTTGATAGCGGGAGTTGACGCAGAAACAGGTACCAAAAGATCATTGTAAATCCAGGTTCCGAAATCTGTCCAGTTATTTAAAGTTCCCTGCTTTCCTGCCAGACTGAATTTCGCTAAAGCAAAATTAACTGCAGGTAAAATTTTAACAGGCTGTGGAATCATAAAAGCATCATCTATAGCAGGTACATTTTTATACGAATAGGTTTTATCATTTGCACTACCGCTTTCTGTTACCGATGCATAATTATATTTTGAAGGATAAATCTTAGATCGAAGTTCGATTCCCGAAGTGTTAATGATTTTGAACTGTGCTTCTTCCAGAGATATCTTAGTAGAAGTAAACGGTACAAAATCCGGGATGAAAACAGTATCTTCATCTTCCGCTTCATACGAAAAATCAACAGTATAAGGGTATTGAACCGGCGTATATGAATAAACCAGTATCCTGTTATCAGAATAAAAAACGCCCTGAGGATTGTTGGCTACATCTTTAAAATCAGATTTTGAAATACTTTTAATTTTTTTTCCGGCTTCATCATAAATCGTAACTTTTATGTTCGAAATACTTTTTGACTTATCATAAGAAATATAAGCTACTGCTTCACTATCACCATCTTTATTTAAAACTGTAGTTACCTTATTTTTCTGATATTTTATTTCATCAATTTTATGGATCTGGACTGTTGTAAAATCCTTTCGAATAACAACATCTGCATTTTTCTTTAAATTCTCCGGAATAGCAGAGGCAGGATAGCTCTGTGCGAAATATAATGAGGCAGTCGATAAAGCCCCAAAGACTAATATTTTCATCATAGTTATTAAGATTGTACAAAAATAATAAAATCTTAATAACTGTTAAAAAAAATATAAAAGGCTTCAACATATGAAGCCTTAACCTCATACTTAAAAAGCATCATTTTAAATACAACTGCAATAAATTCAACACATTAACACTTTGTATTGTCAAATTTTGAAAAGTTAAAAACAGGATATTTATACGCATTCTATATTGAGAGAAGGTTGTATCTATTCTGTGCTATGAATGGATAAGCTTCATCTTTTCTGCATTTCAAATTTAAAATAAATCACAATTCGTGCAATTTCAATAATGTAGAATCAATAAGAAGAAGAAATACCATAAATTATACAATTGAAAAATTATTTATAAAAAAGACTTCATTTCTGAAGTCTTTAAACTTTTTTTGTTACTTTTTAATCATTTGGAATCAGTTTACTATTGTACTGATCGTTTCCAAGTCCTAATACAGGAATAAAAATAAATCCAAAAAGGAGAATCAGAATGGTGTACAGAGGCGTTTCTTTTGCAAAGCCTTTGGCAAGCCTGTCATATACAACCCAGCATGCATAGATATTCACCAATGGAATAAAGAAAAGAATGATCCACCAAATCGGTTTTTTAACAATTTCCAGTAATACGATGGTATTATAAATAGGAATAAAGGCAGCCCAGGCATCTTGTCTTCCTGCTTTCTGGAAGATTTTGTACATGCAGTATCCATAGAATATATAGCAAAGTAAGCCTAAGAACATGGTTCCGATTCCTAATCCTGCAGCCACTGCTCCAGAAGCTGCATCCATCCCGTTGTAAGGATCTGTTTGTAAAAGAGTTAACATATTATTGTTTTTTTTGGTTTACCCAAATATAAAAAAAGCCTCTAAATAATTAGAAGCTTTTTTGTTATATTTTAAAAACGTTTATGCATCAATTTTTGCATATTTTGCATTTTTTTCGATAAATTCTCTTCTTGGCGGAACCTCATCTCCCATTAACATTGAGAAAATACTGTCTGCCTCCACTGCATTATCAATGGTTACCTGTTTCAGGATTCTATGCTCAGGATTAAGGGTAGTTTCCCAAAGCTGTTCAGGATTCATCTCTCCAAGACCTTTGTAACGCTGTACCTCTAATCCTTTTCCGTCCGGAGACATTTCTAAAGTAAACTCTTCACGTTCTTTTTCGTTGTACGCATATACTTTTTTGTTTCCTTTCTTTAATAGGTATAAAGGTGGTTGAGCGATATAGATATATCCGTTCTCAATAAGTTCTTTCATATACCTGAAGAAGAAAGTAAGGATCAATGTAGAAATGTGAGATCCGTCAATATCGGCATCGGTCATGATAACGATCTTGTGGTATCTTAGCTTAGCCATATTCAATGCTTTGCTATCTTCTTCTGTACCTACAGAAACTCCAAGTGCTGTGTAGATATTTCTGATTTCTTCATTGTCATAAACTTTATGAAGCATAGATTTTTCTACATTCAAAATTTTACCTCTCAATGGAAGGATAGCCTGGAAGTGTCTGTCTCTTCCCTGCTTAGCAGTTCCACCTGCGGAATCTCCCTCTACAAGGAAAATTTCAGATTCAGCCGGATCTTTTGATGAACAGTCAGATAATTTTCCAGGAAGACCCGAACCTCCCATCGGAGATTTTCTCTGAACCATTTCACGGGCTTTCTTCGCTGCCTGTCTTGCTTTTGCTGCCAAAACAACTTTCTGAACAATCAGCTTAGCTTCAGAAGGGTTTTCTTCAAGGAAATTGGTAAGCATTTCCCCAACAATTTTATCTACCGCTCCGGAAACTTCAGAGTTTCCTAGTTTTGTTTTAGTCTGTCCTTCAAACTGAGGTTCCATTACTTTTACAGAAATCACAGCTGTTAATCCTTCACGGAAATCATCTCCTGTAACTTCTACTTTCTCTTTCTGTGGAATCCCCAGATCATCAGCATATTTTTTAAGGGTTCTCGTCAAAGCACGTCTGAAACCTGCTAAGTGAGTTCCTCCTTCATGAGTGTTGATATTGTTTACGTAAGAGTGAAGATTTTCGTTGAAAGAAGTATTGTAACGCATTGCTACTTCTACAGGAATATCATCTCTTTCTCCTTCCATGAAGATTACATGTTCCATGATAGACTCACGGTTTCCGTCAATGTAAGCAACAAATTCTTTTAATCCCCCTTCAGAATGAAAAACTTCTGAACGGAAAGATCCGTCTTCCAACTTTTCTCTTTCATCCGTTAATGTAATGGTAATTCCTTTATTAAGGTAAGAAAGCTCTCTTAAACGGCTTGCTAATGTATCGTAATTATAAATTAATTCTGTGAAGATGGTATCATCCGGCTGGAAAAACTGCTTGGTTCCTCTTTTTTCACTGTGACCAATCTCCTCAACACCTGTTTGAGCTTTTCCTCTTGAATAAATCTGCTGGTAAACGTTTCCGTCTCTGTAAACCGTAGTGATCATCTCGTTGGAAAGTGCATTCACACAAGAAACCCCAACTCCGTGCAGACCTCCTGAAACCTTATAGGAGTCTTTGTCAAACTTACCTCCGGCTCCAATTTTTGTCATTACAACTTCAAGGGCAGATTTCTGTTCTTTTTCGTGGAAATCAACCGGAATACCTCTACCGTTATCACTTACTTCAATTCCGTTTCCTTCCTTGATGCTAACGAAGATCGTGTCGCAGTATCCTGCCAATGCCTCGTCAATAGAGTTATCTACTACTTCATAAACCAAGTGGTGAAGTCCTCTGACTCCTACATCACCAATGTACATTGAAGGACGCATACGAACGTGCTCCATTCCTTCCAATGCCTGAATACTACTAGCTGTATATTGTTTTTGACTCATATTAAAAATTAAAAATCCTGCTACATGCAAAGACTTACAAATATCGTGATTTTTTTCGAGGTATGAAAGTTAAAAAGTGTCAAAAAAATGTAGAGTTTTCTTTAGAAAAACATAAGGATTAGTGAGCCGGTAAAAGAATCAAAATTAAAATGTATTGTTGAAATAGCAACTGTTGTAAATCATATTCAACATCAATAATTTATGCGTAAATTTATTTACTGAAAAGTTGATATTATGGATGATTTTATAGCAGCACGCGCTCAGATGGCACTCTCTCTGGGCTTTCATATCATATTCTCCTGTGTGGGTATGGTGATGCCTTTTCTGATGGCTTTTGCCCATTGGAAATACCTAAAGACCAATAATGAAGTATATAAAGGACTGACAAAAGCATGGAGCAAAGGGGTAGCTATCCTTTTCGCTACCGGAGCAGTTTCAGGAACAATGCTTTCCTTTGAACTTGGACTTCTATGGCCTGGATTTATGAAACATGCCGGTCCTATTTTCGGGATGCCTTTCTCTCTGGAAGGAACAGCCTTTTTCATTGAAGCAATTGCTATCGGTTTCTTTTTATATGGCTGGGAAAGATTCAATAAATGGTTTCACTGGTTCTGCGGGTTTCTTGTAGGATTGAGTGGACTTGCTTCCGGAATTCTGGTGGTAGCGGCCAACTCGTGGATGAACTCTCCCGCCGGTTTTGATTATATTAACGGGCAGTATCTTAATATAGATCCTATTAAAGCGATGTTCAATGATGCATGGTTTCCGCAGGCTCTCCATATGACGGTGGCTGCATTTTGTGCAACAGGATTTGCTGTAGCTGGAGTACATGCTTTTATGATTATGAGAAAAAGAAATGTTGAATTTCATACCAAAGCTTTCAGAATTGCGGTAGGTTTTGCCTTAATTGGAGCATTCGGCGCGCCTTTAAGTGGCGATGTTGCTGCAAAATCGGTAGCAGAAAGACAACCTATCAAACTGGCGGCTATGGAGGCTCATTTTGAAACTGAAAAAGGGGCCTCATTTGTGATTGGGGGAATTCCTGATGAGGAAAAAGAAGAAGTGAAATATGCGGTAAAAATTCCAAAAGTGTTAAGTTTTCTGGTGAGCAATGATTTCAATGCTGAAGTAAAAGGTCTTAAGGATTTTCCGAGAGATGAATGGCCTCCGATTGCTGTTGTTCATTACGCTTTTCAGATCATGATCTTCTTTGGAGTGGTGATGATAATTATTGGAGTGATCTATTTATATGCTTTCTTCTTCAAAAAAGATTGGCTGAGTAAAAACTGGTTATTAAAAACGTTCTTAATAGCAACACCTTTCGGATATATTGCGTTGGAAGCCGGATGGACAGTGACAGAAGTAGGAAGACAGCCTTGGATTATTTATGGAATCATGAGGACGGTAGACGCTGTAACTCCTATGCCGGGAATACAGTATTCATTCTATTTCTTTACTGCTATTTTTGTATCATTATCATTGATCCTTGTTTTCCTTTTAAAGAGACAGATTCAAATGGTACCGAAACTTTACGATCCTACAGATGCTCAGTTTAACGATAAAAACAAAAAATCATGATTTACATTGTAATAGGTTTTCTCTGGCTATCTATCTGTCTTTATATTATTCTGGGCGGAGCTGATTTCGGAGCTGGAATTGTGGAGCTTTTCACCCATAAAAAAGCCCGCCATAAGACTCAGGAAATCATGTATGAATCTATTGCCCCTGTTTGGGAAGCCAATCATATGTGGCTGATTATTGCTATTGTAATTCTTTTTGTGGGGTTTCCTGAAATTTATACCACCATGTCAACCTATCTGCATATTCCTTTGGTTTTGATGCTTTTGGGAATTATTGCAAGAGGAACAGCATTTACCTTCAGACATTATGATGCTGTGAAGGATCACTGGCAGGTTTTATATACTCAGATCTTTTATTATGCCAGTCTTTTAACTCCTTTCTTTTTGGGATTAATTGCTGCGGCAACCGTTTCACATTCTATCAATCCTGATGCTGTAGGTTTTCTGGATTTGTATGTGTTCAGCTGGCTGAACTGGTTTGGGGTTTCCGTAGGTTTATTTACGGTAGCGCTTTGTGCTTATCTTGCTTCTATTTTTTCATTAAGAGAAACACGTGATAAAACTGATCTTTCATTAATGATCAGAAAATCCAAACAGACGATGATCTTTGTTGTGATTACAGGTATTTTGGTATTTGTGACCGCTTATATTTCAGACATTCCCCTTTTGATGTGGGTATTTTCTAAACCTTTGGGGATTATGGCCATTGCCTTTGCTACGATTGCCTTATTGCTTATTCTAAGAGCCTTGAACCGTCAAAAGCTGCTTCCTGTTCGTGCTTTGGCTGGATTTCAGATGGTGATGATTTTAGTAGCGGCAACGTATCAGCACAATCCGGATATTATTTTATTAGGAAACGGACAGCATCTTTCATTACTGGAACATATGGCTCCTGAAAAAACTATCGCCGCATTGGGATGGGCATTGATGCTGGGCTCATTGTTTATTCTTCCTTTCTTATTTTATCTGATGGCTTCTTTCAGTAAGTTGAGAAAATAAGATATGCAGACTTATAAAGACAAAACACAACTCATTGAAGAGCTAAAGAAAAGATATCTGCTCTATGATCAGGAATTTAATGATATAAAAGAAGAGGAAAAAGATCTTCGGCAGCCGGGAGTTGATAAAACTCCATCACAAAATATTTCCTATCAATTGGGTTGGACTCACCTCCTTTTACAATGGGAATCTGATGAAAGCAAAGGAATTGAAGTAAAAACTCCCACTCCTCAATACAAATGGAATAACCTGGGAGGATTGTACCAGTCTTTTTATAATCAATATGGTTCTCATACTTTACAAGAACAAAGAGAACTGCTTCGAAATAAAGTAGATGAAATTATCAACTGGATAGAAAACCTTAGTGATGACACACTATTTATTCCCGGACAGAGAAAATGGGCAACGACTCCCGCCCAGTGGCCAGTCTGGAAATGGATTCATATCAATACCGTGGCTCCGTTTAAAAACTTCAGGGCACAACTCCGGAAATGGAAAAAAGAAAAACCGTCCTAATGAACGGTTAATTTTATTCTAATTTTATATAATTTCCCTCGACAAGTTCAATATTATATAACATTTTAAAAAGCACTTTTTTTTCAGAGTTACTAGATTGAGGAATTTTTCTTTTTACATAACCTCTAGGATTAATACTTTCGAAACAAACCAGAGCATGTTTTGCCTCAAATTTTTCCATAAAACCTTTATAATATTTAAAAGTATTTTCTAATTGTCTGTATAATTTTTTCTTATGTGTTTTTAAATTTTGATTTGTTGCCTTAACCTCAACAAAATGTAGATGTTCATTATTAAACACTACATAATCACATTGTCCACCTTCGACACTTTTCATTACACAGTCATCATTTTGAATAAAATGAAAATTTTCTCTTTTAAGATTTTCGATATGAATATGATAAATCTCATTATCTTGAACAAAAACTCCTTTTTTGGAAACCTCATCTTCATAAATAAAGGTATGCTTATCTAAAATTTCTAATATACATAAATCTTTCTGATCAAAAAAACGCTCAAATTCTCTAATCATAAAGATAATAATTTGTCAAATTCATCAGAAAAGCCATCTGTTACCTTATCAATTATATTTCCTTTAATTTGTCCAATTTTATCATTCATTATTCTAAATGATTTTCCATTTTTCAACTCATATGCGTTAAAAAATTCAGGATTAATCCAAGATTTCTTCTTTATAATTTTACTAGTTTCTTTAGGCTTTTCTTGACCTTTTCTAAAAGCTAAAAGCATATTATTAATGGAAGCTAATATATATGGACTATGTGTTGTAATTATCATCTTCTTTTTCTGAAAACTCTCTTGAAAATCAAAAACATTTTGAACTAAATATTTCATTAACTCGCTTTGAGTTTCCGGATATATGTTAAGTTCTGGTTCTTCAATAACATAATTAAAATAATAATTGTCCTTTAGTGTTTTTGCATATTCAATTAATAATATAATTGGCAATATACTTTGTAAACCAGAAGCGGACTGTAGCAAATTAATTTTCTTAATTTTATCATGATAAACGTAGGATATTTTACCTTCTCTTTTGTATTTAAATTTCTTATCAATTAAAGATAATGGCACTTCATTTACTACATTTAAAGCCTTTTCGTATTCTTGTCCAATCTCCAATAAATGTTTTGGTATTTGAACATTATTATTGATTAAACCTAGGGTATTCTCGGCTATAATATGAAGAAAATTTCTTTCTGATGGAATATATTGAGAATCATACTTAACTAAGATCCCATTCTCCTCAAAGACTTCTTCAATCATTGTAAAAATCTTATCTAAATCTTCTTCAACAATTGGTTCAACAAGACTACTATCAATTAAATTATAAAATTCAGCAATATTAGGATGAACTTTTTTTGAAGCATATAAATCAATAAATATAAGTCCCTCAAAATATTTCTTTATTTCTTCTTTATTAAATTTATCATTTAGATATAATTTTTTTATCTTATTTTTAAAGATATCTTTAAAATTTAATCTAAATTCTTCGCCTTCATTATATTCAAAATGAAAATTGGTTCCAATACTTATTTCTTTTTTTAATGAAACCCCTTTATAGAAATGAATAATGGAATTATTTTGTAAAAAGTTTAGCATTCCATATTTCTCAAGTTCATCCTTAATGGATTTTTCTTTTACATTTCTAAAGTTTTCATCCTCAAAAATTGCAATTAATTTGGCGATTGTGCTTTTACCTGTTGCTTGCTTTCCTATCAAGCATAGAAAATCTGGAACCAATATATCTATATCCTTTAATGGTCCGAAATTTTTAACAATTAATCTTGATATCTGCATTTTACATTTTTAACTAAGCTAATTTCATCAGAAGATTTTCGTCAATCTTCTCCACTTTCACAATATTGTTTTTTGTTAAATTCTTGGAAGCTTTATCCCATTTTTTACCGGATAACTGGCTTCTTTCTTTTACTTCTGCCAAAGCCATCGGCTCTTCTTGAGAGTTAAGGATTTCAAGGATTACTTTTTCATCCTCTCCTAATTCAATTTGTGGAACTGCTTTTTCAGGTCTCATCTGAGGGAAGAATAATACTTCCTGGATTGAGGCATTATTCGTTAAGAACATAATTAATCTATCCATACCGATTCCTAATCCTGAAGTTGGTGGCATACCGTATTCCAGCGCTCTTAAGAAGTCCTGATCGATGAACATCGCTTCATCATCTCCTCTTTCAGATAACGCCATCTGTGCTTCAAAACGTTCTCTCTGATCGATAGGATCATTAAGCTCTGAATATGCATTAGCGATTTCTTTACCACATACCATTAATTCAAAACGCTCTGTTAAGCCTTCTTTGCTTCTGTGTTTCTTTGTCAGTGGAGACATTTCGATCGGATAATCCGTAATGAAAGTCGGCTGGATGAAGTTTCCTTCACATTTCTCACCGAAGATCTCATCAATTAATTTTCCTTTACCCATCGTCTCATTCACTTCAATACCGATAGACTTGGCAAAATCGTATAATTCCTTCTCTGTTTTTCCTGTAATATCGAATCCTGTAAATTTAAGAATCGCTTCTGTCATGGAAACTCTTGGATAAGGAGCTTTGAAGTCTACATTGTGTTCTCCGAACGTCGCCGTTGTAGTTCCGTTTACCTGGATAGCACAGAATTCCAGTAATTTCTCAGTGAAATCCATCATCCAGTTGTAATCTTTATACGCTACATAGATTTCCATGGCGGTAAACTCAGGGTTGTGAGTTCTGTCCATCCCTTCATTTCTGAAGTTTTTAGAGAACTCATATACTCCGTCAAAACCACCTACGATCAATCTTTTCAGATACAATTCGTTAGCAATTCTTAAATATAATGGAATATCCAGTGCATTGTGGTGCGTGATGAATGGTTTTGCCGCAGCTCCACCAGGAATTGACTGTAAAATAGGTGTTTCCACTTCAAAATATCCAGCGTCATTAAAGAATGTTCTCATGGCATTGAACAGTTTTGTTCTCTTCACGAAAATTTCTTTCACCTGTGGATTTACCGTTAAATCTACATAACGCTGTCTGTATCTTAATTCAGGATCTGTAAACCCGTCATGTACAACACCGTTCTCATCAGTTTTAGCCTGAGGCAGCGGACGTAAAGCCTTCGTAAGAAGTACAAAGTTTTTCACTAAAACAGTCTTCTCTCCTACCTGAGTGGTAAACAATTCTCCCTCGATACCGATAATATCACCGATATCCAAAAGGTGCTTGTATACTTCATTATAGAGTTCTTTATCTTCACCCGGACAAATTTCGTCTCTGTTGAAATAAACCTGGATTTTTCCTTTAGAATCCTGCAATTCTGCAAAAGAAGCCTTTCCTTGAATTCTGCGGGACATCAATCTACCAGCGATCTTTACCTGTTTACTTTCAGAAAAGTCCTGTTTTATAGATTCTGTAGTATCTGTGATTGTATACTCATCCGCAGGGAACGCATTAATCCCCATTTCAGTAAGCTTATTCAGCTTTTCTCTTCTAATGATTTCTTGTTCTGATAATTGCATTTCTTATTTTTCTAAAAGCGTACAAATTTAGTCATTTTTGACCTGACCATCAATGGCTTTTTTCAGAAATTTTAAAAAGTGAACAGGGAATCGATTTGAGATAAGGGCTATAAAGTATTGAAATCAACAATTGAGGTATTTAAACGCTGGGGTCGCAAAGATGTTATTAATATGATGAAAAAAACGATCGCAAAGCCGTTTCACTTAGCAAGACACCCTATTATTAGTTAATTTAGTCTCATAATTTGAGCTATCGTGCTAGAAACTTTAAACTTTGAATTTTAAATCAACCAGGTTTTTCTGTCCTTTTGGGGAATAAACGTCCAGGCTAATATTCTGCTAACTTTTTGTCCCTGAGCCATATCAATCGTTTTGACCTCTACAGCTTTGACTTTTTTTAAAAGGTTAGTAAGCTTATTTAGATTGTCTTTTTTAGAAACCAGACACGTGAACCAAAGAACCTGCGATGAAAATAATGAACTTTCATTGATCATTTTAGTGATAAAAGCCAGTTCACCGCCCTCACACCATAATTCCGACTGCTGACCGCCAAAATTCAGTAAAGGCTGTTTGGATTTTGAGATTTTAAGGTTCTTTGTTTTTCGGATATTTCCTTTTACAGCAGACTCTTCAGAATCATGAAAAGGGGGATTGCACATCGTAAAAGTGAATCTGTCTTCAGGTTTGATGATATGGACAAAGATATGATCTGCATCAGGCTGCCTTTTCAGTTGAATAACGGAAGACAGATCCGGGTTTTGATCTAAAATATCCTGAGCATTTTTCAAAGAATCCTGATTGATATCTGTTACCGTCATCATCCATCCATAAGATCTGTGACTGATTAAAGGATACACAAGATTGGCTCCTGTTCCTATGTCAAGTCCTTTTACAAAACTTCCTGTTGGAGTTTCATTAAGCTCTTCGCCCAAAAGATCGGCAATATAATGGACATAATCTGCTCTTCCGGGGATCGGTGGACAAAGATTAGTATCGGGAATATCCCAGCCTTTAATATTGTAGAAATGTAAGAGTAAGGCTTTATTGAGCAGTTTGACTGCTTTTGGAATGCTGAAATTAATGGTTACCGTCTGATAAGCATTTGTAAAAACATAGTGTTTCAGTTCCGGCACACAAGAAATAAGCTGATCAAAATCATAAGGATTACGATGCAGATTTCTTGTGTGCAGACTGGATTTTTCAGCGGACATATTTTATTTCTTCTGACTTAAAATATATTCCACCATTTTTTTGGCATCTTCTTTAGATACCTGTGGATGGGCAGCCATAGGCACACTTCCCCATACTCCACTTCCGCCTTCTATAATTTTGGAAGCCAGCAGCTCCGTATCCTTTTCAGAGTACTTACCTGCAATTTCCTTATAAGAAGGTCCTATCATTCTCTCATTAACAGAGTGACATCCTGAACAGTCCAATGTTTCCATGATCTGATCACCTGAAAGATTAGATTGAACAGGTTCTGAAACAGCAACTGCTTCAGAAGAAGACGCCACTTCTGCTGTATTTTCTTTTTTAGAACAGGAAATGATCATAAGACCCAAAGTTCCTGCTAAAAGTATTTTTTTCATTATTTCTTTGCTGTAGAATCTGTTTTAGCAGCTTCTGGTGCTGGAGCAGCCGGAGTTGCAGCAGCTGGAGCAGCAGTTTTAGCAGTAGAATCCACAACAGTAGTTGCTGCTGGCTCTTCAAGCATTGTGTTGCTGTCCTGTAAAGAGTGATCTGTTTTTTTTGAACAGCTTGCTAATAATAAACCTCCGATAAATGCGATTGCTAATACTTTTTTCATTTTTTTCTAATTTGGAAACAAAAATATAAAAAATAAACTTTTAAACTTATGACAAATGTTTTCTTTAAGAAATATTTTTTACAGACCGGGTTTTAATCCAATCAATAAAAAAAATAATTCAAACATCAGAGAAATTAAATAAGCTTAGTTATTTTTGTATAACGGATTATCCAAACCAAAATATAAATAGGAAGCTTATGACTAAAAAAAAATTGTTTGCTGCAACTTTCTTTGTTGTTTCCTCTTGCCTCTTTATTTCATGTGACAATTCCTCCAACGAACCACAGTCAGAATATTCTGATAAAATTGAATCGGTAACCTTATTAAAAACAACCCAGTCATGGGACGGAACTTTATATCCTGCCTATCCTGCTACACAGCCGGAAATTTCGGTTCTTAAAATTGCGGTACCTCCCAACAAAGCTTTAGACTGGCATAAGCATCCTGTTATTAATGCTGCTTATGTAGAAAAAGGGGAAATTCAGGTAGAAAGAAAAGAAGACGGCAAAACACAGTGGATTCGTAAAGGTCAGGTGCTGCCGGAAATGGTAAATATTGCGCACAGAGGAAAAACGGGAGATAAAGGAGTCACCTTAATTGTTTTCTACAGCGGAACTTCTGATACACCTTTGTCTGAACCAGTAAAATAGTTGTTTTAAACGCTATGTTTGCAAGGCCAATTTGTTTTATAGTGCATTTATTTTTTTGTGCAAAGCCAGTTCGTTTAGCTAAGACCAATACTTTCTTTGCTGAGTGAAATGCCTTTGCGAACGATATTTTATCATCAACAAAATCATTGCGCCCCTTCGCGTTTAAGTAAAATAATTGATCTATCCCTTTTAGTAATAATATCTTCCACAGGCCCAGCATGACAACACTCAAAAATTTCGGTTGGTATTCGAATTGTCAGCCTGAGCCTGTCGAATGACTATCAATAAGAAAAACTTTGTTAATCATTAATCTCGACTATTAATTAAAAGGATAAGTCAATAAAATAATTATATTTAATCCATAGTTTTAATTTCAAAAATTCCGTTTTTCACTTGGTCATATTAACCGGTTATGGCGGACGGTTTTTAAAAGATTAAGGAATTGAAACATAAACTTGAACAGCTTAAACAGTAGATTTCTATATTAAGTTTTTGTATTTTTTTATATTTTTTATTCTTGGTATTAAAAAATTTTCTACATTTGTCACATGTTAAAAATGAACAACAATATTTGGTGGTGGCTTTCAAACTCTTCGTCGGGTCTGGAGGTATTGTCATGTTGTTAACTACAGCAGAAATAATTAAAAAACAATATATAGGCTTTGACGGATACCGTTAAAGCCTTTTTTTATTCCTTAATCTTACAAAAAACAATACAATGTTGACCAACACAATTACAATAAAAACTGTTTCGAAAAAAACACTGGGAGACCTTCATACTCCCATGAATATCTACCTTAAGATCAGGGATAAATTCCGTGATACCATTCTTCTGGAAAGCTCGGATTCAAAAAGTATTGATAATAATTTTTCCTTTATCGCCGTGAATGCCATTGCAGGAATTGAAGTGAAAAACCTCAGCGAATTTGAAATTAAGCTTCCCGCTTCAGCTCCTGTAAAACAATTGATTCATGATCAAAAGATTACAGATGTATTTGAAAACTTCAGAAATATTTTTAAATGTGAAAAAACGAATGATCCAATAGAACAGACAGCTCAGAGCCTTTTTGGCTATACAAGCTTTGAAGCGGTACAGTTCTTTGAAAACATCAATCTTAAACCACAGAGCAAGGAAGTTGAAATTCCTGTTATGAGATACAGGTTATACCAATATGTAATTGCTATCAATCATTTTAATGATGAAATGCATGTCATTGAAAATTTTATTGATGGGGTAAAATCTGAACTGCATCTTTTGGAAAATCTTATTAAAAATCAGAATACTCCGGTTTATCCTTTTGAAAAAACAAGCGAGGAAACCTCTAATATTACCAATGAAGAATATCTGGAACTGGTAAAAACGGCTCAGAAACACTGTATGCGCGGAGATGTCTTCCAGCTGGTTCTGAGCAGAAGATTTGAACAGAAATTCAAGGGAGATGAATTCAATGTATACCGTGCTTTGAGAAATATCAATCCTTCACCTTACCTATTCTATTTTGATTACGGGAATTATAAATTATTTGGTTCCAGCCCTGAAAGCCAGTTAATCATCAAAAATAATAAAGCAATTATTCACCCGATCGCAGGAACTTCCAGAAGAACGGGAAATTTTGAAGCAGACCTTGAAGCCATTGAAGTTTTAAAAGCTGATCCTAAAGAAAACGCAGAACATACCATGCTGGTAGATCTCGCCAGGAATGATCTTGGAAAGCTTGGAAAAAATGTTACAGTTACCAAGCTTAAAGAAATCCAGCTGTTCTCTCACGTTATTCATATGGTAAGTGAAGTAACGGCAGATGTTGAAGATGATATCAATCCTCTTGAGATGGTTTCCGCTACTTTCCCTCAGGGAACTCTGAGCGGTGCACCAAAACATAAAGCGCTTCAGCTGATCAATCAATACGAAAAAGATTCCCGCGGATATTATGGCGGCTGTATCGGAATCATCGGACTGAACGGAACCTGCAACCAGGCCATTATGATCAGAACTTTCTTAAGCAAAAACAACACATTATTTTATCAGGCAGGTGCCGGTCTTGTAGCAAAATCTGTCCCTGAAAGTGAACTTCAGGAAGTCAACAACAAACTGAACGCCCTGAAAAAAGCCGTTGAAAAAGCAGAAAAAATAGTTGAAAAATAAGCCCTACTATTAACCAGCAACTCCATAACAAAAAAGCAATGAACAACAATATAAACACTCAACAGCCACAGCTTAAAGTTCTCGTTTTCGATAACTATGACAGCTTTACGTATAACCTTGTCCAGATTATTGAAAGAATTCTGAACCAAAGAGTAGATGTGGTAAGAAATGATGAAATTACCCTTGAAGAGATTGGAAAATATGATAAGATCATCCTTTCTCCAGGTCCCGGAATTCCCGAAGAAGCAGGTATTTTATTAGACCTTATTAAAGAATATGCTCCTACCAAAAGTATTCTTGGAGTATGCCTTGGCCAGCAGGCCATCGCTGAAGCTTTCGGAGGAAATCTGATCAACCTGACTGAGATCTTCCACGGAGTAGCAACCACTACTGAACTGGTAAAAGAAAACACCAAATTGTTCAAAGATTTAAGTTCAGGACTGGAAGTGGGAAGATACCACAGCTGGGCAGTAAATCCGGAAGGTTTCCCGGAAGAACTGGAAATAACGGCTGTAGATAAAGACGGAATGATCATGGCTTTGCAGCACAAAACCTATGATGTACACGGAGTACAGTTTCACCCTGAAAGCATTTTAACGCCGGAAGGAGAAGTAATCATTAAAAACTTTCTGTTGTCATGAAAATCTCAGAAAGTCCTTCAACAACCATAAAAACACCACAAATGAAAGAAATACTGCAATACCTGTTCAACCATAATACGCTGTCCAAATCTGAAGCTAAGGCTATGATGATTGAGATTGCACAGAATAAATTCAATGCTGCGGAAGTGACGGCTTTCATCAGTGTTTTCCTGATGCGAAGCATCACATTAACAGAACTGGAAGGCTTCAGAGAAGCTTTATTACAAATGGCCGTTTCTGTAGATATAGATGCCGGTAATGCCATTGACATTGTAGGAACCGGAGGTGACGGAAAAGACACCATTAATATCTCAACGCTTGCCAGCTTTGTAGTAGCCGGAACCGGACAGAAGGTAACAAAACATGGAAATTACGGAGCTTCTACCACTACAGGTTCATCCAATGTGCTGGAAGAACTGGGATATCAGTTTAAAAGCAGTTCAGAACAATTGAATGAAGATCTGGAAAGAGCCAACATCTGCTTTTTGCATGCTCCTTATTTTCATCCTGCACTGCAATCGGTTGGTTTATTGAGAAAGTCTTTAGGATTAAGGACATTTTTTAATCTCTTGGGTCCATTGGTAAATCCGGCAAAACCAAAATTTTCCATGATTGGAGTTTACAATCTGGAAATTGCAAGAATTTATCAGTATCTGCTTCAGAAAGAGGAACGTGACTTTATTCTTGTACATGGTCTGGATGGATATGATGAAATAAGCCTTACGGATGACAGCAAAATCATCACAAAAAACGGTGAAGAAATCTATTCTGCGGAAGATTTAGGCTTCAACCCGGTAACGCTGGAGGATATTAAAGCAGGAAACTCCATTCAGGAAACCGCAAAAATATTTATGAATATTCTGGAAGGAAAAGGTACGGAACAGCAGAACTCTGTGATCCTGGCCAATGCTTCAGTAGCCCTGTACAACACTCATCAATTCGGGACGTATGATGACTGTCTTCTGCTCGCTCAGGAAAGTCTGCACAGCGGAAAAGCATTAAACAGTTTTAATCTTTTGATTAATTAAATTCATTATTCACTTGCGAAGCAAAATTCACTATTGACCAAAATTAAACACAAGAAATGACTATACTGGATAAAATTATTGAACGAAAAAAAGAGGAAGTTGCAGCAGCAAAATCACGCATTTCTCTTGATCATTTAAAAAACACGGCTTTTTTTGGAAGACCAACCTGTTCTCTGAAAGAATCTATCAAAAATAAGAGCGGAATTATCGCTGAATTTAAAAGACAATCTCCTTCAAAAGGAATCATAAACAATAGTGTACAGCCTTTGGAAGTAGTTTCAGCTTACGAAAAATTTGGAGCAAGCGGAATTTCTATCCTGACTGATCATGATTATTTCGGAGGAAATTTAAATGATGTTCAGGATGTAAGAAATGAGATTACCATTCCGATTCTGCGAAAAGATTTTATGATTGACGAGTATCAGTTTTATGAAGCAAAAAGTATAGGAGCAGATGTTGTTCTGTTGATTGCTTCATGTCTTTCACCTAATCAGGTACAGGAATTTACAGAATTAGCTCATCAACTGAAAATGGAGGTTTTACTGGAAATTCATACGGAAGATGAACTGAAACATTTCAATTCGAAAATTGATTTAGCAGGAATTAATAACAGAAACCTTAAAGATTTCAAAGTAGATCTGCAGCATTCTGTCCAGCTGAAAAACCAGCTTCCAAAAGGAGTTTTATCTGTTGCGGAAAGCGGCATTTACAGTCTTGAAGATTTTCAATTTTTAAAAGAAAAAGGATTTGACGGTTTCCTGATGGGCGAATATTTCATGAAAAATACAGATCCGGCCAACGCTTTTGAAGAATTTGCTTCTCAAATTTAAACTCAATACCAATGAACCTGCCACCTAAAATCTTTAACCTGCCACCTCAACTCAAAGTCTGCGGTCTTACAAAACCGGATCAGATTCAGGAATTGATTTCTATGAGTGTAGATTTTCTCGGTTTCATCTTCTATGAAAAATCCCCGAGATATGTTTTGAATCATCTGAGTATGGAAGAGATCTCAGCTATTGAGCATCGGGGAAAAACAGGTGTTTTTGTTAATGAAGAAACAGATCTCATTTTAAAAGCAGTTCAGCAGGCAGGGTTGAATTTCGTTCAGCTTCATGGTGATGAAAGCAATCATTTCATTGCCGGATTAAGACAAAAACTAAATCCTGAGGTTGGAATCATTAAAGTCATCAGAATAGGAGATATTGATTCTGATAATAAAGATAAAATAGCACAAACGTTTACCTCCAATCTGCCACCTGTCACCTACTACCTATTCGATACTGACAGTAAAGCCTTCGGCGGAACGGGAAAACAATTCGACTGGAGTATTCTGAATGAATTCGACATCCCTCTGCCCTACTTTTTAAGCGGCGGTATTTCCGAGGAAAATATAGGGAATATTGATACATTGAAACAACAGCCTTTCGCTTTAGATATCAATTCAAAATTTGAAACAGAACCCGGCAGTAAAAATATCGACAGAATAAGAAAGTTTAAAACCCTGTTTCAGTAAAATAAATAACACACAAGGATGAATATACATTTGCTAAAGAAGACATTTTATAAAACATTATTTCCGCCTAAATTCGGGAATGATAAAATTCAGAATCTGTACCGCTTTGTTTCTGAGAACGACAGTAATACAGAACATTGGGAAGTAGGAGGATTATTGTCTGATTTCATTTGTATTATTAAAGATTTTAAAGAAAGTGATATCCAGTATTTTTTTGAAAGAATCAGCTTATGGAACAGCTATTATCTGGTCATTATTTCAGATAAATTTTTAGAAAATCATGTAAGATCAAGTGTAAAGTATGACCTAGGATTGATTTATGCTAAAATTTTTCTGTTGTATGAAGATTCCGATCCTTATTTTTTAATTGATAATCTGGAAATTGCCATTACCATGTATCAGTCGGAAATAGATAAGGCAACCTTAATTGATTTAACACATAAAATAGAATTGTTATATTATAAAAAGCTGATTACGAAACAACAGTACGATTACCACCTCACCTTTATTAAGAGCTTAAACCCATGAAATATCAAGTAAAAAAAACGAAAGACTTAACAGAAGCAGAAATAAAACACATTCTGGAGCTTTGGGATATTTCTGCCTGGAGCACCATGAATTCATCCTATTTCCGCTCTTTTTTCAGAGATTCAGAGTTTCATTTTCTGATGGATACGGATGAAAATATACTGGCCATTATGAGAGTGAATTTTGATTTCACCATACAAATAGCAGATACAGATTACTCCTTTGCAGAGGCTGTAGGGCTGGTTTCTGCTCATAAAAAGAAAGGGTATGGAGCTGCTTTGGTTCGTTATTTCAAAGAAAATGTTACTCAGAGAAATCTGGAAACAATTGGATTCTGCCATTCGGATCTTCGTCTTTTTTATGAAAAGTGTGATGTAGAAATTCTACACGACAAAGCCAAAATGATCAAAGAAAATGTGGATTCAGAGTGGGTGAATGCTGAAGATGATGATATTTTGATTTTTCATACAACACAGGAAAGAAAAGAACGGCTCAATCAGCTGAATTCACAAAACAACGCTTATTTAATGACTAAAGAATAAAAAAATGAATTATAAAAACCCCGACGAAAACGGATATTATGGAGAATTTGGAGGAGCTTTTATCCCCGAAATGCTTTATCCTAATGTAGAAGAACTGCAAAAAAACTATCTCGAAATCATAGAATCTGAAGATTTTCAGGCTGAATATCAGGATTTACTTAAAAACTATGTTGGGCGGGCTACCCCATTATATTTTGCTAAAAATCTGAGTAATAAATATAAGACTCAGATTTACTTAAAACGTGAAGACCTCAACCATACCGGAGCTCATAAAATCAATAATGCTCTGGGACAGGTTTTATTGGCAAAACGCCTCGGAAAAAACAGAATTATTGCTGAAACCGGAGCAGGACAGCATGGTGTTGCCACAGCTACAGCGTGTGCTTTGCTTGGTCTTGAGTGCATTGTTTATATGGGAGAAATTGACATCCAGAGACAAGCCCCCAACGTGGCAAGAATGAAAATGCTGGGTGCAGAAGTGGTAGCTGCCACTTCAGGATCAAAAACGCTGAAAGATGCCGTAAATGAAGCATTAAGAGACTGGATCAATAATCCTGTGACTACCCATTACGTGATTGGAAGTGTGGTAGGACCACACCCTTTTCCGGATCTTGTGGCAAGATTTCAAAGCATTATTTCAAAAGAAATCAAAGAGCAGCTTAAAGAAAAAACCGGCAGAGAAAATCCTGATTATGTGATTGCCTGTGTGGGTGGAGGAAGTAATGCTGCGGGAACTTTTTATCATTTTGTAGAAGAGAAAGAAGTAAAAATTATTGCTGCTGAAGCCGGAGGTCTGGGTGTAGATTCCGGAAAATCTGCGGCAACAACATTTTTAGGAACACTCGGAGTTCTTCACGGAAGTAAAAGCCTTCTGATGCAGACGGAAGACGGACAGGTCATTGAGCCGCATTCTATTTCTGCAGGACTGGATTATCCGGGGATAGGCCCTTTCCATGCGCATTTATTTAAACAAAAAAGAGCTGAATTCTTTAGCATTAATGATGACGAGGCTTTAAAATGTGCCTTTGAGCTTACCAGACTGGAAGGTATTATTCCTGCATTGGAAAGTTCTCATGCACTGGCTGTTCTGGATAAGAAGAAATTTAATGAAAATGATGTTGTGGTGATTTGCCTGAGCGGCCGTGGAGACAAGGATATGGAAACATATCTTAAAGAAATTAGAAGTTAGATACTAGAAATTAGTAATAACAAGTATTCACCTTCTAACTTCTAACCTCTAATTTCTAACTTCTATAAAAAAAAATGAAAAAACTAAATATATACTTCACAGCAGGAATTCCGCAACTGGAAGATACCGCTGATATTATACAACTGATTCAGGATTCCGGAGCAGATATGATAGAAATCGGGATGCCTTATTCTGATCCTGTGGCAGATGGCCCTGTGATCCAGAAAGCTCATGAACTGGCGTTACAAAACGGAATGACGATTGAAAAACTCCTTTCCCAATTGAAAGCAATCAAAGACGAAATCAAAATTCCGGTTATTCTGATGGGGTACATCAATCCGGTTTTGAGCTTCGGATTTGAGAAATTCTGTGCGGCTTGTGCGGAAAGCGGTGTTTCAGGATTGATCCTACCCGATCTTCCTCCTATTGAATTTGAGAAAAATTACCAGCATATTTTAAAACAGCATCGTCTTAATTTCACTTTTCTTGTAACCCCGGAAACCTCTGATGAAAGGATGATCTATCTGGATTCTTTAAGTTCAGGCTTTCTGTATGCGGTAAGCTCTTCTTCTACCACCGGAAATGAAAATGCGGTTTTAAAAAATGAGGATTATCTTTCCAGACTTGCATCTCTTCCACTTAAAAACCCGGTAATGATAGGATTCGGTATTAAGTCTAAGGAAGATTTTGAAAACGTAACGGAAAAAGCGGATGGCGGTATCATCGGAACATCTTTTGTGAATATTTTGCTTAAGGATAAAGACTGGAAGAAAAGTGCCATAGATTTTATCCATTCCATAAAAGGGTAAAATTCACTAAATTTGTATATCAAAAATTGAAATGAATACAAATCAAAATAAAGCAGTAGAATTTGAAGATTTAGGAATCAAAGAATATCAGCCCGCCTGGGATTATCAGGAACAACTGATGAAAAACATCATTGATACCAAAATAAAAAACAGGGATCTTCCTGCCGAACAGCATATTACTACTCCCAACCACCTTCTTTTCGTGGAACATCCTCACGTGTATACATTAGGAAAAAGCGGACACGAAGAAAATATGCTTGCCGGTATTGATAAGCTGAAAGAAATTGATGCTACGTTTGTGAAAGTAAACCGTGGCGGAGATATTACGTACCATGGTTACGGACAGGTTGTAGGCTACCCTATTCTGGATCTTGAAAACTTTTTCACAGATATCCATTTATATATGAGGAATCTGGAGGAAATGATCATCAGAACCATTGCCGAATATGGTATTAAAGGAGAACGTTCCCCGGGAGAGACCGGAGTTTGGCTGGATGTAGGAAAACCTTACGCCAGAAAAATGTGTGCTATGGGAGTGAAAGCTTCCCGATGGGTTACCCTTCATGGTTTTGCACTGAATGTGAATACAGATATGCGTTATTTTGAATACATTATTCCATGTGGGATTAAGGATAAGCAGGTTACTTCTTTAAAAAGAGAGCTTGAAAGAGAACTCACACCGGAAGAAATGGAAGAACTGAAAGCAAAGATCAGAAAGCATTTCGCGGATGTTTTTCAGGCAGAATTGATTTACAAATAGTCAAGTTTACTTACAATAAAACAAGCCCGGTTTCAATAGTTGAAACCGGGCTTTTAGTTTTATGATAATGTTATTTTTATTCGCTTAGACTATCCACAACGTTTGTCATTCCGCAGGAATCCAGACACAGAAATCCTGTGATAATGAATGAGGATAAAATAAGAGTTTAGATTCCTACGGAATGACAAAGCGAGTAAAGAAAAGATATGTACTAAAAACATCCGTATTCTAGTGATAAATTATCCATCCAACTTGTCTATTACGTAAGAATCCAAATAGTAAAAAACAACCGATTTCACCATTTTAAAAATTTTCTATTTTCCTTGAATATCCCTATAAAAACGATCATTTTTTCATCTTTTTCAATATTATAAAATCAATAAAACAATAGAATAATGTATTTTTCTCAAAAAAATATTGCATATATTTTAATTTTTATTATTTTTAATGTCACAAATAAGTGAACTATCACAATTAAAAAGTTCACTGAAAATTAATCACCAAAATATAAAAGCTATGAAAAAATTTCTGTTATCCATGATGGTATTCGTGACGGTACTGTCATTTAATGCCTGCTCAGATTCGGCCGCCAATCAGGATTCGAATCTTGTTGCTAAAGAGTCTAACGACATTGCAATGAAAGATTTCGGCAAAACTGTTCCGGTAGGGATTGAAAAAGAAGATGGAAAGTTTAAAGTTTCCTTGATGGTTTCAGCGCAACCGTATCAAATTAAAGATACTAAAGAAAATGCGGGCTATATCTCCATGATCAAAGAAGCTGTAGAAAACGAAACTCCTGTTCAGATTTTCCTGAAAGCCAATTCTAACGAAATCGCAAAGGTAGAAAAAGCAACTGCTGATGATATCCGTTATTTCAAATCTGTATTCAATAAAGAAGAAAGAGGGGAAAGTAATAAGGCAGTAAGTGTCATTCCTAATCTTGCAACGTTAAACAGTCTTTTTGCTCAGATTAAAAACCAGGCTTGTGGAACTTCTACCGCCTCTTCACCATGTATCACTTTCAGATATCCTGTGGATGGCTGCTATGCAAGAGCGCACAAAATGAGACAAATCCTTTTGAATGCAGGTTACGATTGTGAAAAGCAATTCGTGTATGGTAACCTTAGAGCATCTACAGGAACATGCTGTGTTTCATGGGTATATCACGTAGCCATTTTGGTAAGCTTCAAAAATGCTTCAGGAATTGTTGAAAAAAGAATCATTGACCCATCATTATTCTCCAGCGGACCTGTAACTGACGCTGCATGGAGAGCTGCATGTACCAATACAAGCTGTGGATCTGCTTCTGTTTCTTCTTATGCCAATACAGCAGGAAACGTATACTACAGAAGTCCAGCCGGTTCTTTACTGTATGACAACAACTATGTAAATACCAATTGTGTATTGACTAAATTCTCATCCCTTTCAGGATGTTCTCCTTCCCCAGCTCCTAGTGTGGCAAGCTGTGGATTTTAATTAATTTATAGAAAGCTCCTGCTTACATTTTGATATATTGCAGGAGCTTTTTACTTAATACTTTTTGCTATGAAAGCCTGGTCCTATTTATTATTGCTATTTATTATGATCACATCCTGTTCCGGTAGTTCCACTCCGCAGAATTTAACGTGGTACAATAATGCCACCATTTCAAATATCATGGAAGATCCCGACAAACCGAATGAAGTGGTACGTGTCGCTATTGGAATCAGTGCTCAGGTTTTTTATCTTTCCAAAAAATCACCGGAATACAAAAGCCTTATGGAAAAAGCAACCCAAAGCTTTAAAAAAGGTAAGACCTATAATATCGGTATTGAAAATAAAACCAATATCATCAAAGAAATTAAAGAAGTCAAATAATCCGGATTATCTGATCACCGAAATTCCGGCATCCACTTTCACTTCTGCTCCATGAATATAGGAAGCTTCTTCTGAAGCAAGAAACAGAACTACATTGGCTATTTCTGACGGTTCGCCCTGTCTTTTAAAAGGAATCTTGGGAATAATCTCATCAATGGCACTATCAATCTGATCTCCGGTTAAGCCCGTATTATTAAAAATATTGGTTTTAATATGCCCGGGACTTACTCCATTGACACGAATGCCGCGTTCTGTAAGTTCCAAAGCAAATGTTTTGATCAACGACTGCACCGCAGATTTTGCTGCAGAATACACTGAAAAATTAGCCATAGCAATATCTGTGGCCATTGAAGTATTGAAAATAACGCAGCTGCCGTTTTTCATTAATGGTAACACCTGCTGTACCGTAAAAAACGGTCCTTTGACCAGCATATTGAACAGTTCATCAAAGTGATTTTCATCCACATATTCCAGGGGAGCAAATCTTCCATATCCTGCATTGGCAAAAACCAGATCAATCTGTTCTGTATATTTTCTGATTTCATGCTGCAGGTTCATCAGATCTTTCATATTTCCGGCATCGGAAACAATTCCGAAAGCCTTTTCTCCAAGTTTCTCTAAAGCTCTATTCACCGTTTCTTCACTTCGTCCGGTGATTATCACTGATCCTGCTTCATCAATAAATTTCTGAGCGGTAGCCAAACCCATTCCATTGGTTCCTCCTGTAATTAAAGCCGTTTTGTTTCTAAATCTCTGCATTGTTTTAAGTTTAAATTCTATTGCAAAGATTGGAATACTAAGACTTTGAAAAAATCCGAATCATGCGGAATTGGCTGAATCGTGAAATACCTTATTCACCTATGACTCTGAGCTATTTTGCTCTTTTTCTTTTATATTTTTAAAGTTCATCAATAATTGTCATCAATAAAATCTTTTAAAATTAAATTGCACACAATTAAATTGAGCGTACATTTGTACTGTTAATTTACTTCAACATAAAATCATGAAGTTTAATAATCGCCAAGTAGTTTAATTTAAAAACAAAAAGAAAAATGTCATTAATAGAAAATTTAAACTGGAGACATGCAGTAAAAGCTTATGATCCGACCAAAAAAGTATCACAGGAAGACCTTAATACGATTTTAGAATCAGCAAGACTGGCTCCTACTTCATCGGGATTGCAGCCCTTCAGAATTATTGTTGTGGAAAACCAGGAGCTGAAAGAAAAAATGGTAGCAGGTGCTTTAAACCCTGAAGTAATGAGAGACTCTTCTCACGTTTTGGTCTTTGCGGCATGGGACAGCTATTCTAATGAAAAGATTGACAAAGTTTATGATTATCATACGGACGTAAGGGATCTTCCGAGAGGCCGTTTTGGGAGCTATACCGATAAAATAAAAGAAATATACGGTGCACAGACTCCCGAAGAGCATTTTGCACACACTGCACGCCAGACTTATATCGCTTTAGGAATTGCCCTTGCGCAGGCTGCAGAGCTTAAAATCGACAGTACACCGGCAGAAGGATTCAGCAATGAGGTGGTAGATGAAGTACTGGGACTAAAAGAACTGGGATTAAAAAGTGTAAGCCTTTTATATCTTGGATACCGTGACGAAGCGAATGACTGGCTTTCTACTATGAAAAAAGTCAGAATTCCAATGGATGAATTTATCATAAAAAAGTAATACCTTCATCGAATCTTTCGTACTCAAACATTATGGAAAACCCGAAAACACCCAAGCTGGAAAATCAGATTTGCTTTCCGCTATATGTCATTGCCAAAGAGATTACGGGGCTTTACCGTCCATTTCTTGATGAACTCGGCATTACATATCCTCAGTATCTTGTGATGATGATATTATGGGATGGTGACGGGCTTACGGTAACCCATATCGGAGAAAAACTGTTTCTGGACAGTGGTACTTTAACACCTCTCCTTAAAAGACTGGAGTCTAAAGGATTTATTATCCGCAAAAGAAAAAAAGAGGACGAAAGAGTGGTTGAAGTATTTTTAGACGAAGCCGGGAAAAAGCTTCAGCAGAAGGCTTGTGAGATTCCGGGAAAAATCCAGGAAAAACTGGGAATACAACCGGAAGAGCTGCTGCATCTTAAAGACACCGTGTTAAAAATATTAAACAAAATAGAAAATAAATGAAAACGTTATATACAACTCAGGTCACTGCTCAGGGAGGAAGAAACGGCCATGTAAAAAGTGAAAACGGAGTGCTGGATCTTGATGTTAGAATGCCAAAAGCTTTAGGAGGAGCCAATGATGATTTTGCCAATCCTGAAATGCTTTTTGCAGCAGGATATTCCGCATGTTTCGACAGTGCTCTGAACAGAGTGATCAGTCTTTCTAAAGTAAAGACAGGAGAAACAACGGTAACCGCTCAGGTAAGCATAGATCAGCTTGAGAATGGTGGTTTCGGACTGGCTGCAGAACTGGATGTTAACATTCCCGGAGTTTCTCTTGAAGAAGCGCAGGCGTTAACAGAAAAGGCACACCAGATCTGTCCTTATTCTAATGCGACCAGAAATAATATGGAGGTGAAACTTTCAGTAACCAACAACGATTAATCCAATTTTTTTAAGCATAGTTATAACGAAAGGAGCTGTTTCCGTGGAAACAGCTCCATTTTATTTTATTTTAACCGCAGATTTCGCAGATGATTGAGGATAATTTATGTATACTATATAATACTTAAAAATATCATTTATAAATTATACTCATAACTCATCATTATTGAATATTTTTACGTAATGGAAATCATTATAGATATTGTTTGCCAGGTATATGCAGGGCAAAAATCAAGAAAGACGATTGATCTGGTTTTGAATACGTTCATTCCCGGATATGAAAAATTAAATCTCAATTATACTTACCCAAGGCACGACAAAGATTATATTTTTAAAACAGAGGATGAAATGATTGGTTATTTCATCGAAAATCCTGCCCTTGACCAAACTTTTTACTGGAATAAATATCATGATAATCCAGAAAGAATAATGGTAGGCGCCAATATTACAGATGATGATAAGCTTATCATGAGCTTAACAATGAATACGACTGAAGAAAAAAAGAACATGTATTTCGATCAGCTCAAAAAAGTTTTACAATCCGATATTGGGGTAATTACTTATGTGGATCCTGCAGATTATGAAGATGGAGAAGATTTTATTTTAAGGTATGGATAGAAAAATTTACTTAGTTTTATAAAATATAAAAGCTTCTCATCATTTATCATTACCTTCTGTCCTTCATGACATCACTTTTCTGATAGGCATCTACCTTTTTATAAGAATCATTTTTCTCCTTTTCTTTTTTATCTGAAATCAGAATTCCGAAAAGATGGTCGATTTCATGTTGGAAAATCACCGCAGTAAAACCTTCTACGATTTCTGAATATTTCTGTCCTTTCAAATCCACATATTCCAGTTGGATAACTTTGCTTCTGTAAAACTGATCTCTGAAATCAGGAATAGATAAATCGCCTTCAGGGCCAAGATTCTGCAGATCAGATCTCCAAACAATTACTGGATTAATAAAATATTCCAACGGAGTTCCTTCTTTATCAAAACGCTGCACCCAGATAATCTTTCTGTTGATTCCCACCTGTGGAGCAGCAATGCCTACTCCACCATCTGTTGAAAGAAGAGATTCTTTCATCCTTTTTACCAGAACAGCGGTGTTAGGATCAAGAGGATCTGCTTCTGAAGAAATACTCAGCAAGGTTTTATGCTGATTGGCATCTGTTGTCTGATAGATAGGCAACGCCCTATTAACATCTCCCTGATTGATGATGGAAAGCTCATTGGAAGTAAGTTTTTGTGCATTGAACAGTCCGATAAAAAAGATCAGCAGGATAGAGATTTTTTTCATATGTTTTTGAATCTGATACAAAGGTAAATATTGTGGAGTAAAAATGATTAAAAGGTATTCAATAATTATGTTTAGGCTAAAGCCAATGGAAGTTGATATAAAAAATAAACGGGCTAAAGCCCGTTTCTATTGAATATTTTTCACTCTAACTGTTGAAAGTTTAAAAAGTCTTTGTCATATCCGCAGGGATAATAAGATTGAAATCTGTCGGGATATAATCTTTGGCAGGAACTTTCAGTTCAGAATCGTCTGATTCAAAAACGGAGATAACTGCCATTTTCAGATTGGGATTTTTCTGTTTGATGTACCAATAAATTCCACCAAATTCTTTGCTGTGATAGTTTCCATTGTAGTGGATAAAGGTCTTTCCGGCCTGGTAATTTTTCAGGATAGATTCCGCCATTGTAGCGTCTTTTGTAGCCTGAGCTGAAATGAAATTCATCACTTTTGTTCCTTCTGCATGATCTCCCATCATTTTTTTCATCTCAGGATATCCCGGAGTGTCTAACGTAACTTTAATTGGCAACTGGGCAATGTAGGTTTTCTCTTTTTCGCTTAATTTATTTAAGGACTCAAGACCTTCTTTTGCAGTCTGAGAGGCATATCTCCTTGGAATATTGGTTGCAATGAAATTCAGTTTTTTATCCTTGGCAAAATCTACCAAAGGTTTGTAATCTGTTGCATAATTGTTCCATAAACGGGCAGAATCCTTCAAAGTCTTAGCATCAAACCTTCCGTTTAAATATTGATCAAGCTGCGCCTGATTGTCCCTTTCAAACATTTCTGCTCCTAAGATCAGCTGACCGTTCTTTTTCGCAAACAAAGCTTCCGTAATTTTAAGCTGAAGCCAATGATTGATAGAACTGTTATGATTTTCACCAAAAAAGACAACATCATAATCTGCCAGTTCTTTTACCAGCTTTTCTGTCTTTACTTCTTTTCCTTTTTTATCATAAAACTGATATGCTTTTAAGTCCTGTGCCTTCAATGCACAGACACCGGCAAGCAGTATCGCTATGAAAATATTTTTCATTTTATTTATATTTAGTCACAAATTACACAAATATTCCGGCACTTGCAGATCGTTTCATAAAAAAGACCGCTTTGAATTTTACAAACAAAACGGTCTCATTCAAATCATCTAATTATTATTTCTCTAAAGCTTCTACAAGATCCTTCCATTCCTGAAGCTCAGGAATTCCAGGCTTTCTTTTTCCGAAGAACTGAACGATAAAGTCACCTTCTTTGTTGAATACTTCGATAGCGGTTACTTCTCCGTCTTCAGTAGGTTTTTTAACGATCCATGCTTCTGCAATTTTCGTTACATCAAGGTGTAAGTTGAAATCAGGATCCATCACGTTGAACCATTGCTGATGCCAAAGTGTTTTCTTCACATTTCCTGTATGGATCTGGATAATTCCTCTATTCCCAACGAAAACCATGATCGGAGTATTCTTTTCAGAAGCATCTTCAAGGATATTCACTACTTTAGCATTATCGATTTTCTTAGCAAATCCTTCCGGAGCCAATCGTAAAGCCTGTGTTCTGCTTACGCAGTACTTTCTTGTCATCATAAAGAAATCATGAGTATCTTTCAATTCTGTCCATGCTTTTTTGAATCCTTCCACATCAATGTCTGAATCTGCTTTTTCCGCCTGTTTTGGAGCTGCTGCTTCAAAAACCAACGCCTGATTCTGATCTTCTGATTTGAATTTTTCTACAATCACATCGAAAGCAGCTTCATTACTGTCTTTCGTCAGATAAATTTTGTGAAGTGCCAATCCGTCTTTTCCGAAAAACTGAAGACTTTTCTTATCACCTTCCAGTACAGCAAAAGCAAATTTCCAATGGTTAAGGAAAATTCTGAGATCAATATCTTCCCCCACAAAAAGCTGTGCATGAGGACTGCTGAAATCTCCGTTCAGATACATTCCTTTTCTTTCATGAACACATTCATCATTACGGGTAAGAGCCATTACTTTTCCAAGCTGCTCAGCATCTGTAAGGATTCCGTGAAAATCCGGGTTCAGGACAGTAACTCCTTCACCAATGCTTGTTGCCAATAATTCTGCCTCACTTACTCCTAACTGTGCTGCTGCATTTCTTATTCTGATATGTGGATTTTCTGCTTTCAGAGCTTCCCATTTTTCTTTTAAGTCATTAACTAATGTGCTCATTACTTTACTTTTTTATGGTTAAAATTGTATAAATTCTTCGTAGGGTTTCGTTTCCTGTTTTACTTTTTATATCTTCTTCTCTTTCTGAAGTTTTCATTCTCTTAAAATGACTTTTGGAGATCAGTTCTTCCATTTCGCTGTTGCTGTACAAGGTAAAATCATATTCCGTAAACGGTAGTTTTTCCATGAATTCTTTTTGTCCGAATGTCAGAACGAATGTTCCGTCATCTTTTAGAATCCTGCAGATCTCGTTTAAGAATTCCACCGGATTTTCCCAGAAATAGACTGTGTTTACGGTAAATATTTTATCAAAAGTTTCATCCTGAAAAGGAAGCTTCTTCCCTTCATACAAAACAAATTCTGTCTGATTTTCTAATTCTTTATTGAGCCTTTTGGCTTCACTGTGCATGGTTTCAGAAATATCAATCCCTGTATATCTGAGGTTTTTGGCAAGGCTCATGATACTTTTCAGGTGTGCGGCATTCCCGTGTCCTATTTCAAGGATTTGCTGGCCGTCATCTATCGAAAGTGTTCTGATCGTTTCTAATGTCATGCTGATATTCGTGGCATTCATCATTTCACCGATCTCAATGCCTTTTTCTCCCTGAGGATTGGCAAGATTCTGAGCGAGGATTTTAAGTTCTTCTTTTTCCATGGTTATCCAAAAATGATCATTGGGTTATTGGTAATTGGGTGTCCGCAGATGGTACAGGGAAAATTATAAGCATTGCTGATATTCTCTTCAGTAAAAACTTCCTGTGGAGTTCCATAGGCTGAAACCTGTCCTGATTTCATTAATAAAATCTTATCTGCAAACCGGGCAGCAAGGTTCAGATCATGTAAAACAACAATGGCACTGTTGGCTTTTTTTGTGAAATTTTTGATAATTTCCAATGCTTTGTATTGATGTTTTATATCTAAATTATTCAAAGGTTCATCCAGAAAAACCACCTTATGGGTGATATCATTTTCAAGCTGTGCCATCACTCTTGATAGATGTACACGCTGCTTTTCTCCTCCTGAAAGGGTGTTGTATTCTCTTTCTTTGAGATGAAAAATATCGGTTTCGTACATCATTGCATTCATGGCTTCCAGGTCTTCTTTTCCGGGCTGGGCATCGAAATAGGGATACCTTCCCATCATGATCACGTCTTTCACCTCAAGCGGAATATCATTGCTGTTATGCTGTGAAAACTTTGCTTTGTGTTTTGAAAGTTCCTGGATATTCCATTCTTTAATTGGTTTATTTTTAAACAAAACCTTGTTATTGAGAGATTTTACCTCATCCGCCAATACACTCAGAAGACTTGATTTTCCTGCTCCGTTCGGTCCCACAATGGCGAGAAATTCACCGTATTCCAGAGAGACATCTACTCCATCCAGAATCCTGAATTCTTTGTGTTTATAATTTATCTGGTGTGCCTTGATCATTACAGTGATTTTTTAAATTTAACCAAAATAGCGATAAAAACAGGACCTCCCATTAAGGCTGTTAAAATTCCGATCGGCAGTTCTGAAGGAGCTACAATACTTCTGCTGAAGGTATCTGCCATCAGTAACAAAATACTTCCGCATATTGCTGATAAAGGCAAAATAAAAGCATAATTGGATTTGAATAAAAGCCTTAAAATATAAGGTACAATAAGACCTACAAAACCAATTGTTCCTGAGAATGCCACGCAGGTTCCCACCATTAAAGCCACGGTGATAATGATCTGCTTTTTCAGTCTTTCCACATTGATTCCCAGATGCTGTGCATCTTTTTCTCCCAGCATCATTGCATTTAAGGCTTTTCCTTTGGGTAATAAAATGATGTAGGCGATGGTGATCACAATGGCGAGAATGATATTCTTCGTCCATGTTGCTGCGGCAAGGCTTCCCAGATTCCAGAAAGTAAGATCTCTGAGCTGTTCATCTTTTGAAATATAGATCAAAAATCCGGTTATCGAAAACCCGATAGCTGTAATGGCAACTCCGGTAAGCAGCATCATCACTACATTGGTTTTCCCTCCGCTTGTTGAAATTCTGTACACCAGCATCATGGATAAGAAAGAACCGATAAAAGCGGCTATTCCTACCAGTGAAAATTGTACAGCTTCAGGAAGATATTCTTTGAAATGTCCTCCTAAAACAATCGCAATGGCCGCCAGCAAGGTTGCTCCTGAGGTAAGTCCTATTAAATCTCCCGTTGCCAGAGGATTCCTGAAAAGCCCCTGAAGACTCGTTCCTGAAACCGACAACATGCTTCCTACTAAAATGGCCATGATTATTCTGGCTGCTCTTACGTCCCAAATCACATATTTATCACTCAATGATAAACCGGAATCTCCTTTTATCAATTGCCACAGCGCCCTGAACGGAGAGTTTTCTCCGAAATCATAAACTCCTGTATTAAGAGACAGCACTGCTATAATGATAAGCAGTACCGCACTTATAATAAGATAAAAGTATAGTTTACTTCGTGCTTTCAATTAAAAGTTTGTTTAATCCTACTGCTGCTTCTCCTACTCTTGGTCCAAAACCTGATACTAAACCTCCGTCCATCGCAATAATTTTCTTATTTTTACCTGCATTGGTTTGAGATACTCCCGGCATTTTTAGCGCTCCTTCGTTTCCTCCCGCACCCTGTAAACCGGTTTCGAAGAAGAATAATACATCAGGATTAGCTTTTACAACGGCTTCCGGGGTCAATGGTTTGAAATCTTCAAAATCTGACACTGCATTTTCTCCGCCTGCAAGGGCGATCAATGAAGCCATTGGCGTGTTTTTACCGCTTACCATCAGCATGTTTCCTCTGGCATAGATGAACAGTACTTTCGGCTTTTTAGCAATAGGCTGTACCTGCTTCAGGTCAGCATCAATTTTATCGTTTAATTTCTGATAGTCTGTATTTCCGATTGCTTTTGCTACCTGCTCTATCAGTTTTTTAGTTCCTTCAACTGTGTATTCCTGTTTAAAAACTTCAGTTTTAATCCCTGAAGATTTAATTTTCCCCATTAATTCAGGATTGATATCTTTATCAGAAGCAAGAATCAATGTTGGGTTTACCGCCATGATCGGTTCAATTGTCATGGATCTCATGTGACCTAAATCTTTCGCTGTAGCTTTTAATGAGGCAGGATAGGTGCTGGTAACATCAGTTCCCACGATTTCTTTTTCGTGGCCTAAAGCAGCTACGATTTCAGTAATTCCTCCGTTTAGTGTTACTATTTTATTATTGGTTTTCGGTGCTTCAGAAGAAGCTTCTGTAGTATTTTCTTTTGCTCCTGCCTCTGCTTTTTTGCATGAGTATACTGCTAAAAGAACAGAAGCTGCAAGGATGAATTTTTTCATGATCTACTATTATTTGATTATTTATAAAGGTTCAAATTCAAAATTGGTGTACCCTCTTTCTCCTTTTGTGTTTTTCATGGTATTGAATCTCAGCTTGAAATAAAAACCTTCAGCATCTTTCAATACAAAGAAACGGTCTGCATACACGAAAGGCACAGGATTGGATGCTGTACCGGTAGTGGTTCTCCATTTATCACCAATCGCTCTCTGGTCATTGAAAACAAATTTTGCAGGTTCTACATCTTTCAGTTTAAATGCATTGTAAGCAGCATCAAGACTTCCTGTAACTGTCACCTGATAAGCTCCTACTCCATTAAGGGTATTGGTTGTTACAAAATCCGCATAAAAATAGCTTCCTGCACTGGTTGCAGGTCCCATGAACACTTCATTGGTAAACGTTGTGAAGGCCAGATCCCATTTTTTCTTCTTAGGCTGAATTTTTACAGGTGTTCCTGTTTTCAGGTTGAAGAACGAGAAGCTGTATTCTGTATCTTTGGTAATGATATATTCTTTTACGTCTGCTTCTGCTGCATTCACTTCAGCATAGCGTATTTTGTATCCATTCTGAGCTCTCAGTATCTGAATTTTTTTCCATCCTCTCGGATCTCCGGACAGAGAAACGGAACCTGCTCCGATATTGGCTGCAGAAGGTATTTCTCTACCAAGATTGATCAGATATACAGGATTATCGGCATCATTTTCTTTGATAGCATCAATCCCTGAAGTCTGATTCAGGAAGTCACCATTAGGATTGTCAACATATTTCATATTGGCAGCATCAAATGTTCCTACCTGAGCAATGTCTTTCAGACTTGATATATCAGCTTCTTTTACTTTACTGATATCTGAAACGTTCGGTATTTTAATCACTGTCATGGCAAGAGAGCTATTCATAATCACTCTGTACGCATCACCGCTATAAAAACCAAGATCCCAGTCTGTTCTGTTATTGACAGCCGGATTGGTATAATCACTTAAATCAATCCAGACCTGATTAGGTTCTGTAGGACCACCAATTTGCACACTTACTTCAGATCCTGTCATAGGAGGAACCGAAACCGGATCTTCATCAGCAGAAAGACAAGACTGTGTGGCAGCCATGATAGAAAGAACAGATACTATTTTTAAATACTTCATAATCGTAACTTATTATTTAAAATTGAAACATTAATCGGGCAAAATAGCTTCTGCCATAATATAAATTAACAAACCCATTCGCCGCTGTATGAGCTGAACCTGCCATCGCTGTAGAGTTTAGTCTTGTTACATCGAATATATTTTTTACCCCTGCAGAAATTTCAAAATGCTTATTCCAGAAAGGCTGGCTCACAATGAAATCCATCATATGAAAACTATCCACTTTCCCAAGGCGGAATCCGCTCGCTCCATCTGACACATACATTCTGTCCGGACCCGTGAATTTGTAATAAAGGGCAAAATTGGTATCGGTACTTTTCAGTTTATAAGTTGCTGAGGCTCCCGCCTGTACCAGATACTGGAAATCTGTTGGGGAAGAAGATTTCAAATCATTCACGGATACCGATGTTCCATTTACAGATCCCCTTAAAGACAGGGCAAACCGATCTTTTCTGAAATCTATATTAGCGGAGAATAGTAGATTTTTATACGTATCAAGATTCATGTATTTGTAGGTAGAAGGTTCTTTTACCATCACCATTTCAATCCTGTCACGTACATCCAGATATAATGCATCTACTCCGTATGCGATTGTCCATCCGTTATCTGCTGAAAAATTCTGGTTCCAGAAAAGGCCTGCAGAAAAACCTTTTTCAGGATGTAAATCCGGATTTCCCTGTACATCATGATTAAGGTTCAAAAAATACGTGTACAGTTCATCATATTTCGGGAAACGGTTGGCTGATCCTGCAATTGCCCGGAGATTTGAATTTTCAGAAGTTTTATATCTTGCTGATAATGAATAGTTGTACTGATTATTAAAGTTTTCACTGAGGGAAAGTCTTACTCCAGGTCTTAAAGAGAATTTGTCTGAAACATTCCATTCTGCAGAAAGGAAATTGGAATAGGTAAAGATCTTTCTTTTTACCGCTTCACCAAAGAAGTCTCCGGCAATTAAAGCGGCATAACCATTGGTGTAGTCTAATTCATACCCCAACTGGAAATCAAAAACTTTACTATCCAGGAAGTTGCTGAACATCCCTCTTGAGTAGATGACATCTGTTTTATAATAAGACTTTTCGTCCTGACGACTCTTTATTTGTCTGTTCGGAATATCGTAATTATAGTCGTAATATTTCCTGTCCTGGTTCTGGTAGGAAAAATCCCCCATGTATCGGATATGTCCCAGATTAGTTTGAATATTGAACTGATGAATCCAGCGGTCTGTGTTGTATCTTCTGTCTCTGCTTTCGTAGGCAACCCCGCCTAATCCGTCATTAAGAGGATTTCTGTTGACCTCCGGATTATAGAAATTGAATTTTTCGTTAAGATATGTCAACTTGTAAAAGAATGTGGTTTTGTTTTTTGTATATCTCAACAATGCAGAGGCATCATACTGATCTTTCGGATTCCATTCATACCCTCTTTGGTTATCCTGTCCGAAATATTTGTAACCTTTGCTCTCCCCTTCGTATCCCATAAACTGATTATGATTGAAATTGATGCTGGCAAACCATTCATTGCTGATATTATAATCTATATTAAGGTTCTGAATATGCCTTCCGTTTCCTTTTTTCTTAAGATCATAGTTGTCTCTCACTGTTTCTTCCTGCAATGAGCCTCTTACACTGATCTTCTTTGTATTGGTTTTCTTGGTAATAATGTTGATTACTCCTGCAACAGCTCCGTTTCCATATTCAACCCCCATGCTTCCTTTTACAATTTCAATTCTTTCGATATTGCTTAGGGTAATTTTGGTAAGGTCTATATTACTTCCCAGTCCTGTATCCCCTACTACCGGAATATTGTCTATAAGGATCTTTACATAATCACCGTTAAGTCCCATGATATTGGCCGTGGAATTTCCTGAACGCGTATCCGGAGTGATCTGTATATTAAGACTTTGATTTAAAACCTCGGCAACATTCGTTGCTGCCATATTTTTAATCTGCTCAGCATCAATAACATCAACCTTATAGATGGATTTGTTAATGGACTGCTGCATGTACTGTCCTGTAATAACAACTTCTTCAATTTTCTTTTGATAAAGAGAATCCTTTTCTTGCGCATTCATCCATAAGGCCACGGATAATGATAGAACGGAAAGCACTTTCTTCTTCATAAGGGTACAAATTTTCGACAAATATAAAACTTTATTTAGACTCATTAAAAATAATTATATATTTTTGTGTAATAATTCTAAATAAAAATAATCTTATGAAATTACAATTACTTTTAGGAACTCTGATATTTACAGCCTTAACGGCTAATGCTCAGTTATCTAACATCAATGAAAATTTCAACAATTTTACAGCGGGGAATACTACTTTCCCACAGTCTGGATGGTCTGCCATCGTTGCACCCATAACCGGTGAGTTTCCTCCTGTACCTCCAAGAATGATTGTAGCAGGAGATTCTAACAGATTTGTCCAGTCGTATGCAGGAAACAACGCAACAGGTTCTTCTTATCTGATTACTCCACAGATTGAAACTCCAACAGGAAATAAAACTTTAACTTTTGACACTACATTAGTGTCTCCATCTCCTGGTCCTGGAAGCATTCAGGTAGGCGTAGCGTCTAATCCTGCAGATATGTCAACTTTCGTTCCTGTAGGAAGCCCTGTTAATGTATCGGTTATTGGCACAGTTCAGAATATCAGTGTGAATATTCCGGCATCCACAGGTTCATACATTGTATTTAAGTTCACTCCTACCGCTACTCACGTAGCCATTCAGGTAGATAATGTCGTTTATAATACCACTGCTTCTTTAGGTATATCAGACAACAATAAATCCACAGAAAATTTCAGGTTTGCCTTAAATTCTGATCAGTCAGCCTTAGAATTTATTATTAAAAAAGATCCTAAAAACATTCAGATCTATTCTGCAGCAGGACAAAAAGCAACTGAAGGCAAGCTGACCGGACAAAGATTTGATATCAGCACCCTTCAATCTGGTGTATATTACATGAATATTGAAACTGCGGAAGGAAAAACAATCCAGTCAAAATTCATCAAAAAATAAGGTTTATCAGACTATTATTTGCCTTTTTTAAAGCCGGTAGGAAAATCTTACCAGCTTTTTCTTTACTCTAATTTTGTTATGCATTGGTATGATTACAATAAAAACACGATAAAAATCATGTTTTTATTTAGACTGATTAAAAATAATTATATATTTTTGTGGAATCATTCTAAATAAGGATTTAAAAAATAAATTATGAAAACAAAACTATTATTGGCTTCAGTATTCGCAATGTCTGTTCAGCAGACTGTTTTGGCGCAGACTGATGCATTGGGATATTCACAGGTAAACATGACTATGGGAAGCGGATATCAAAACCGAGTGTTTGTAAACCTTGCAGATGGTAATATGATTTCTCAGCCAGCCAATACGTGGGATATTGCTTTTTACAGAAACTCAAACTACGCATTCGGATCCAGAGTTAATGATGCTAAAGATATTGAAGTGTACACCGCCTCCACCAATTTAGCCGATTGGGATAATATCAGCATCAGCAATGAAGCTTCATGGGGAGCCCCTCTTTATAATCCGGATCAGACCACTGACTGGAGTCAGGGAGCTTTCGAGCAGGGGCCAGTGACCTCTCCAAATCCTAATATCCCTTCAACAGGATGGGGAGTTTACAACCCAATGAATCACCATATTCAGGGGAAAGCTATTTTTGTTTTAAAATATGCTTCAGGAGCTTATATTAAGTTTGCTATTGAAGATGCCTTTGCAGGATATACTTTCAGATATTCAAAATGGAATGGTACTTCATGGGGAGCTACGGAAACAAGAACGCTTGCTAACGGTACAGATGATTCTTATTTCAACTATTTCTCTTTTGATACCGGAGAAAAAGTTCCAAATTTGGAGCCATCCAGAACGGCATGGGATTTCGTATTTACCAAATATTATACATTCTATATGGGAGTACAGATGTACCCGCTTTCCGGTGCCATCCAAAGTCCAAACGTAAAAGTAGCAATGGTACAGCCTGAAACACAGCAAACAGCAGCCAATTCTATTCCTGCCAATGCTAGTTTCTCATCAGCTATTACTACTGTAGGACATTCATGGAAAGGAATCGGTACAGTAAAAAGTGATGTGGTATACTACGTTAAAAAAGGAAACGACTATTACAGAATGTATTTCACTACCAATGGTGGTGCCAGTACAGGAAATATGTATTTCAAATACAAAAAGATCACGGAAACGTTAGGAATTACTGAAGTAGGAAAAAAAGCATCTTTCGGTATTTATCCTAATCCGGCTACCGCGGATAAAAAAGTAACGGTTCTTTTTGATGTTAAAGAAAAAGCAGGGAATAAGGGAAATGTAGAGGTTTATGATCTTACCGGGAAAAAGGTATATTCAGATGAACTTACGAACCAGGCAGGTTTCTATAAGCAGGACCTGAATCTTTCTACGCTCCCTTCAGGAAATTATCTTGTAAAAATTACTTACGGTGGCTATTCGGAGACGAAAAAGCTTATCGTAAAATAAACTTTCTATTTTAATACTTTCTATTTTTTCTAATAAAAGGGCGGTTTCAGATTCTTGAAACCGCCTTTTATCTTTTCTCTATGTCTTAGTATATCTTAAATCCTTTATAAACTTCCACTGAGCTTTCCATGATTTTGGATGCATCTTTACGGAAATCTAAAAGGTGATCCTGACCGTTATGCCTGTTGTGATGCTCAACACTTTCCCAAAGCTCGATCAGGAAGAAAGTTCCTTTATTATCTTTATCTTCAATAAGATCGTACTGCAGGCAGCCTTCCTCTTTTCTTGTTTCTTTCACAAGATTCTGAAACAGCTCTACAGCGTCCATCAGATAATTTTCATTAAACTTAAAAAGTGCAATGATATGTAAATTCATGTTCTAATATTTAGTGATGTAAAAGTAAAATATTTTCAAAGCCGAATATCTTTTTAACCCTTTTATTTTTCCACACCACGCATAATTTTTAATTAAAAACTGATTTATAAATAGTTATAGAACTCATTACGATCACCAAAGTTCCGATAATCACAAACATTTTTTTGACGGGAAGCTTAGCAGTAAGCATTGCGGAAAAAGGAGCGGTAATGATTCCGCCAATCAAAAGTCCCAGAATGATATTCCAATGCTGGATTCCCAAGGTCAGGAAAAAAGTGATGGCAGCTGTTAAAGTAAGAATAAATTTGGCTACTGTGGAACTTCCTACGGCAAATCTTGGAGTGAATGCATTTTTAATCAGTGTTCCGGTTACCAAAGGTCCCCAGCCTCCACCAGCAAAAGAATCTATAAAACCTCCTATCACACCCAGTCTGGTCAGGTTGGTTTTTCTTTTCAGGGCTTTACTCTGTTTTTCTTTAAATACATTTGATAAAATCTGGAATCCAAGGTATAAAGTGTAAAAAGCAATGAATGTTTTAGTTACTTTCGCATAATATTCTCCAAGATAAGTAAGGCATACAGCGCCAATTACAGCTCCAATTACAGCAGGAACGGCCAACTTTTTCACCAGGCTTTTGCTTACATTCTTCAATTTGATGTGGCTGAGACTTCCTGCAGCAGTGGTGAAACTTTCTGCAGAATGAATACTTGCACTTACAATATGCGGCGGAATATTGAGAAGCATAAGCGTTGTAGTACAGATGACACCATACCCCATTCCCATAGAACCTGCAACAATTTCTGCAAAAACACCTACCAGAAGCATCCAGTAAAAAATATAATGATCTTTGGCCAGAATACCCTGCAATTCTTCCAGATATCCCAGTTCGTACATTGAAAAAACAACAATGGACAGAATAGCAGCCGTCACAAAAAGGACATTCAACCTTACCTGAATTTTTCTTGAAATCACCATATCACAAAACCGTTTTAATCCATATTGTCTCATCATCAGCATGATTGACAACAAAGACATGTAATGACAATCTGTTTTCTGTAGTTCTTTGCGAGGAAATTTTTCCGGATATAATACATTCAACCACTGAATGCACTTCAGTACTAGAGAGCGTAAGCTTTTGTAATGGTTTTACCTCTTCTTTTGAAATCATAGTTTATTCATTTGAAGTAGTGCAAATATCTGATAAAATATTTATCCTACAAAACAAGTAGACTATTAATTCAAAAAAAAGGACCGGGTTAATCTACCAGATCCATTAAAGTTTTTTTCTCCAGAATATTCAGGGAAGCATCGCGAACCTCTATCAGCACATCATGAAGCCCGCAATGATCTTCATTGCAGTCATCACATTTTTCATAGAAATTCAAACTTACACAGGGAAGCATGGCAATAGGACCATTGACAAGACGAATGATCTTCGCCAGTTTCACATTTTCCGGATTTTCTTTGAAAAAGTATCCTCCACCCTTTCCTTTTTTACTGTCGAGGATGTCCGCTTTTTTCAATTCAAGAAGGATGTTTTCCAAAAACTTTAAAGGAATCTTTTTATGTTCCGCAATTTCAGAAATAAGAATCGGACCTTCATTTCTTTTTTCTACAAGATATGAAAGCGCCTTAAACGCATATTGAGATTTTTTTGAAAGCATTAAAGCAAAAATACGAAAATTGTTTAATATTTGAAAAAGGACAGGAAATCTAAATCATAAAAGGGTAAAAAGGTATGTTTGTTTATCCGTAATTTTACGGTTTTAGATACCACAATATTGCCTTTCTCCTATTAAATCATTATGTTTGCGATATGTTCAGCAAACAAGAAGCACAGCAACTAAAAAAGGAATTTTGGACAGCTTTTGGAAGATCGTTTCCGAGGAAATGGATTCTTTACGATACCAAAATCAAGGACATGGCATTTAAATTTTCTGCCGACAACAAAAAAGCAGAAGTTTCTCTGGATATCGAAATGAAAGATGAAATCTTCCGAAATGCCTACTACGAAAAGATCTGGTCTCTGGAAGACATTTTAAAAGATTTTATCGGAGATTTTCAAAAAGAAGAATATTTTACTCTTGAAAACGGCAAGATAATCAGCAGAATATGGGTTGAAAAACATAATATCTCCATTTTTAATAAAAATACATGGCAAGAAATTTTTGAATTTTTTGTGGACAAAATGGACGGTTTCGAAAGGTTTTATTACGAATACGAGGATTTTATAAAGGACATATAGAATACTTACGAAATAAATACTACTTCATACTTCAAGTTAAGATAAAAAGAAAACTTATCTTTGCCACACCACTTAAGCTAATAGATGAAATAAACTAACATGATTAAAAATGAGAAAAGTGTACAAAAACATTTTTGGAGAGATTATTTCCAAAAGTAAAGCTGTGAAGCTGAGCGAATATCATCTGTATTATTATGAGGAAGGTTCTGATTTCCTGAAAGAAATTGAATTTATCAACGAAGACAGTGTTTACAACATCAATTATTTTCTAAGTGACCGGGAAGACGAGGCAAAGGTAGTGGATTATCTTAAAGAAAAATCTGACTTTTTTGATATCGAAAAAAAAGAAACTGCCGATGGCTTTATTATTTCTACCAATAAATTATATTCTTTATCTGTAGATGATCTGCCCCTCATTTCTAAAACCGTTTTCAAAACAGACGATCCTGAAAACTTCATCTGTTCACAGGTAATTGATAACGAAACCCATCAGCCACAGCTTGAAAGAACCATAAAATGCTGGTATACCAACGACGAAAACGGGGAAAAATATGCCGCTATAGAATGCAGCTATCAGGAAGACGGAAAACTGGAACTGGCGGTAGACAAAACCCCTGATCCTGATCATGAAGAAAACTGGATTCATTATGATTATGATACTTTCCAGGATCTTCAGGCACAGATTTCCACTGACATCAGTTATTACAAAACTGCGGCCTTACTCCCGAAGGAAGCTTACCAGCAGTAATTTATTTACATGTTTTATACAACACTCATATCAAAATTATGAAAGGGAAGAGCTTAATTTTTGCAAATGGCAATAATTGAGTTCTGAATAAAGATCAAAAAAAATAATAAAGACTGTTTCCGGTGCTGGAAACAGTCTTTCTCTTTTCTGTAACAAAACCAGTGATCAGAATCATTTCCAAAATAGGTTTAAAACCTTGTTCCATTTTATTATATTTGTACAAAGACACAAATATAAAAGTCGTTATGGAAAAGCTAAAGAATCTAAGAAAGCAAAGAGGCTACACACAAGAATATATGTCTAAAATAATATCCACAGATGTCTCCAATTATTCCCGAAAAGAGAATGATGAAGTACGAATATATGATGATGAATGGGAAAAGCTTGCTAAAGCGCTTGATGTTCCTGTAGAAGATATCAAAGAAGAAAGAAAAACAGCTATTGTCCATAATAATCATGACAATACTACTTTTAACGATAATGCAGGCAGCTATTTCAACAACTTCCACAGTATTCCGGATTCCATTGTAGAAAATTTGCAGAGCTATATTAAAGTTTTGGAAGAACAGGTGGACGCTTTAAAAGAAGAGAATAAAAAATTGAAGTCCAGATAGATTTTTATTATTACTTCAATGTTAACAAAACTCCCGGAAGATTTCTCTTTCGGGAGTTTTATATTTTATCCAAATTTCTTTTTCCTTAACCAGAAGAACAATCCTCCGATAAGACCGATAATGGCCAATGGAAGCAGTAAATTCAGCCACTGCCAGGTGGATTTTTCTTCGGTGATTCTTTGTCTGTCGAGAAGCCTTTCCTCAATGTTTCTGTTTCTCAGTTCCATCAGATTGCTGTCGTCTAACAGATAATCCAAAGCATTTCTAAGGAACTGTTCGTTTCCAAACTGTTCATTTGTCAACAAATCTACACCTAATGGAAGCGGTTTTCCTTTGATCACTTTGTTTCTTCCTACATCTCCGTCTGCAATAACGATCATTTTATTCTCCGGGCTGGATGTTTTGAACCCAGGGTAAGATTTTCTTTCAATTCTGGATGCATAGGCAGAATTAAACTTACCTTCCAATGCTACAGCGAAAATCTTCGGTGTACTTGGCTTTTCCATTTGTCCAAGGCTGTCTACACTTGCAATTTCTTTCAGATCCACATAGTTCGGAACCTGTTTCAGTAATGTTCTTTCACTGGATTCGAAAAGAACTTTTGTTTTGATATTCTTTCTTCCTCCTAATGTATCGATGGAAGTCGGAAATTCAAATTTTACAGGGTTGATATTTTTGGTAACCGGATTATTATTTTCGGCAATTCCAAGCGGATAATAAGGCCAGGGTAAGCTTGTGTACTGAGGATTTCCACTCACTTCTCCTGTAACCAGTCTTAAAAGGGCAAACTTTTTAACATCTTTTACCAAAGCAGGATTGATTCTCAGTCCGTAATTGAAAAAGAAGTCGGTCATATTGATATCAACCGGGAAAGGCATTACTTTTTTTGATCGTGTTAAAGTATCCATTTCAGCATTTACTGCATCAATCATCCAAAGGGTTTTTCCTCCATTCATGATGTACTGGTCCAAAATTACTTTTTCATTGTCGGTAAAAGCTTTTCTCGGTTTTGCAATCACCAAAGCACTCATCTGCTTTAATAACGGAACATCTTCTAATGAAAGCTCTGTCTGATTTTTAGGAATAATAGGTCCTGCATCATAGTTTTCCATGGCCAGCTGTACAAATCCCTGGAATTCATCCGGGTTCAGCTCATCATGGTTGACCAGAATCCCGATTTTCTTTCTCTTAGCAGCTGCAATATTTTTGATATTGGAGATAAGGTTGTATTCCAATCCTTCAATGGATCTCGTCAACTGCTGATCGGCATCAATTCCTGCCTGCTGAACCACCAACGGGATGGAAACTCCGTCATTTCCATGTTTAATCACCGCATAAGGGAAAAGAGTGATCTGTGAGATCTTTCCATCTTTTACATCCGGAAGAATAGACGGCTGCATTCCCATGGCCATCAAAGTATCCTGAGACATTTTTGTTTTAATCGGATCGATAAATTTAAAATCGATCTTCGGATTAATTTTTCTGAATTCTTCCAGCATGAATTTCGTTTCGCTTTGCAGCTGTTTGAAACTTGCCGGAAAGTCTCCTTCCAGATACACTTCAACCGTCAGAGGCTTTTTAACAGACTCCAATACTTTGATGGTGTTATCAGAAAGGGTATATCTTTTTTCTTTTGTTAAGTCTAATCTGATTCCCGAATAGGTCAGGATAATAACCAAAGGAATAATTGCAATTAAGAAAATTCCTAATGGAGATTTAGCATTGAACTTCTTCATGATTCTACTTCTTTTTGTTAATAAAATGATTAGACAATACTAATGAAGCACCGATAACAAGTACAAAATAAGCTACATCTTTAAAATCAATAAGCCCTCTTGTAAAGCCTAAGAAATGCTGATAGAAGCCAATATTCTGAAGGATAAAATCCGCACCTCCCAATAACTTATAACTTGCCAGCTGTTCGATTCCAAAATACATGATAAAGCACATGAAAACACCCAGCAGATAAGCCATAATCTGATTCTGAGATAGTGAAGAAGCCAGAATTCCCACTGCTGAAAATGCAGCGATTAAGATAATCAGTCCAATATAGCTTCCAAAGGTCATTCCAAGGTCAATATTTCCTGCAGGAACTCCCAAAACATACACCGTATAAAGGTAAATTAAAGATGGAATAAGGCATAAAATCCCAACAATCCATACGGAAAGGAACTTACCTGTCACCAGTTCTGAAACTTTCAACGGCTGTGAGAAAAGCCAGTTTAATGTTCCGGTTTGCTGCTCTTCCGCAAAAGTTTTCATGGAAAGTGCCGGAATGATAAACATCAACAGCCATGGAACCAATACGAAATAGCTCTGCAGTGAGGCCATTCCGATCTCAAAAATATTAGAATCGTTGTCGAAAAAGAACAGGAAAAGAGTCGCTATCAAACTAAAGGCGGCAATGATCACCCATGCGCTCCAGTTTCCAAAGTAACTCCAAAGTTCTTTCTTTAAAATTGCAATCATAGTTTTTTATAAGATGTAGAAAGGATGAATGTATTTGAAATACATCTACTCCACAATTATTTGTTTTTTTTATTTTTATTAACCAGTTTCACTGTCATCATAATCAGAAATACAAGAACGAAAAATCCTGCGATTAATTGCCACCAGTATTCAATTACCATCGATTTTAAAATAACGGTAAATACGACCAGAAACAGAATGAATGTTGCAATTTCATTAGCCTGTCTCAGTTTGATATTGGCAATGGGCAGTGTACTTCCATTCAGAACTTTTAAGTGAAGCACTTTTTTCCAGCACCAGTAATGGTAAAGGGCAAGTCCGATAAGGAATGTCAGTTTTAAATGAAACCATCCCATCTTCATTAATCCCGGATTTAAAAAGATCATCACCAGTCCGCAAACGGCCATAATGACTCCCGCAGGAACTGTGATAATGTTCCAAAGCCTTCTGGCCATAAAAGTATACTGCTCTCTCAGAATTTTCTTTTTTTCTTCCGGAAATTCATCGGTATCTTTATAGTAGACGAAAATCCTTACGAGATAAAAAATTCCCGCAAAGTAGCTTACCATAAAAATAATGTGCAGCGCTTTGATTATTGTATAAAGCATTCAGAAAAAATTAAAAGCAAAGATAAGCTTATTATATAATTGTTAAAAATAAATTTCTTTTGATCAGGAAAACCTAATCAAAAACAGATTTATATAAAAAATAGTTCGGCTCGGGGCAGCGAAGCTGCCCGAGCCGAACATTATATTTTCATTGTTGTAATCAATTCAATAATTAAGAGATCACTCCTAATTCTTTTCCAACCTTTTCAAAAGCTGCAATCGCTTTATCAAGATGCTCTCTGGTATGGGCAGCAGATAACTGTACTCTGATTCTTGCTTTTCCTTTCGGTACTACAGGATAGAAGAATCCGATTACGTAGATTCCTTCATCCATTAGCTTTTCGGCCATTTTCTGAGAAAGCGGTGCATCGTAAAGCATTACCGGAACAATAGCAGCATCACCTTCAGGAATATCGAATCCTTTCGCTTTCATTTCCGTTCTGAAGTATTCTGCATTTTCCATTACTTGATCACGAAGTGAAGTATCATCTGAAATCATATCCAGTACTCTTAATGCAGCTCCTACGATACCAGGCGCTAAAGAGTTGGAGAACAGATAAGGTCTTGAACGCTGTCTCAGCATATCAATGATTTCTTTTTTACCGGAAGTAAATCCTCCTAAAGCACCTCCTAAAGCTTTTCCTAAGGTAGAAGTGATGATATCTACTCTACCCATCACTTCATTAGCTTCATGAGTTCCACGGCCTGTTTTTCCGATGAATCCTGTTGCGTGAGAATCATCTACCATCACCAAAGCATCATATTTATCGGCAAGATCACAAACTCCTTTCAGATCTGCAACAATACCGTCCATAGAAAACACTCCGTCTGTAACAATAATTTTAAAACGGTGGTTCTTTTCAGAAGCTGCAATCAGCTGCGCTTCCAGATCCTCCATATTATTGTTTTTATATCTGTATCTGGCTGCTTTACAAAGACGAACACCATCAATGATTGATGCGTGGTTCAGTTCATCTGAAATAATAGCATCTTCTTCTGTAAAAAGGGGTTCAAAAACTCCACCATTCGCATCAAATGCAGCAGCATAGAGAATAGTATCTTCAAGACCTAAGAAATCAGCGATTTTCTTCTCCAATTCTTTGTGAATATCCTGTGTTCCACAAATGAAACGAACAGAAGACATTCCATAACCATGAGACTGAATCATCTCCTGAGACGCTTTCATTACTTCCGGATGGTTGGATAATCCCAGATAATTATTGGCACAGAAGTTCAATAGCTTTTTTCCATTAGCTTCTATTTCTGCGCTCTGTTGGGAAGTGATGATTCTTTCTCTTTTGTAAAGTCCGTCATTCTCAATATTCTGAAGTTCGTTCTGTAAATGTTGAAGGTATTTTTCAGAGATCATTTTTAGTAATTTTTTAGATGTGCTAATTTACTAAAAAGGCAGTAAAATAAAACCTTTTATAAGTTTAAATCTAAAAAATTGATAAGGTTTCACTTTTCAACACTATTAGTCTATAAATACAGTAGGACAATATCTATATTTATTTAAAATTTTAATGTTTGATAAATTTAATATTCTTTTCATCAATTGTAATGAAATAAGCTCCAGGAATCAATTCTGCAATTCCAATCGCTTTACCTGGCTGATACGTTCCTTTTCCAACCAGCTTTCCGTCTATAGCATGAATTGTAAAATCTATAGCTCTGTTAATTCCTTTCAGATTAATTTCGTTTTTTGCAGGGTTCGGATACAAACCAAAATCTTCTTTCTCCACAGAAGAAATACTTAAGGTATTATCCTGAACAACTGTAGAGTTTTTCTCAATAATCTGGTATTCATAATTAAACTGAACACTTGCGATCGGGAATGTTACCGATTGTAAAAAGCTTTGGTTATTGGATGTATTATTAAGAACAAAGTAAGCTGTCTGCCCTGAAGTTCCCGTCACTTTAATAGGTAAAGGCATTTCAAAAAAGCCAACGGTAGCACTGCTTTGTGTCTGAGAAACTTTAAATAAAGCCTGATTTCCACCCTGCATCCACTTGATGGTGTAGGTAGGATATCCTTCTCCATAAACCCAGTCATTGAAAAATTCTGTAAAATCCGTCCCGGTAGACTGAAGCAAAGACGCATTAAAATCAGCTGTACGTGCGTAGCTGTACGCCAGATTCGGTCTTGCATGATAATCTTTAAGCGCCTGGTAAAATGCGGCATCACCTAAGATCCATTTCAGCATTCTCAGTACATATCCTCCTTTGGCGTAAGACAATCTGCTGTCAAATATTCTATTGATGCTGGAAAGTCCAGAATCCGGAACATATACACTTCCTGTTGTACTTGCGGTAATATAATTGGACTGACCTTGTAAGTAATTCAAAAATTCTGTATTGGTCATCAATAGTTTTTCATTGGCAAGATGTTCTCCAAAAGTTGCAAAACCTTCATTCAGCCAGATATCATTCCATGCACCACAGGTTACTTTATCCCCAAACCACTGATGAGCAAGTTCATGGGCGATAAGCTGTCTGCCCCAACCTCCCATAGAAGACATGGTTTGATGTTCCATTCCGCCACCAAACATAAATTCCATATGTCCGTATTTTTCATTACGGAAAGGATAAGAGCCAAAATAAGTTTCAAAAGTATTCATCACCTGCTTGGTCCAGTTAATATTGGCTATGCTGGTGGCATTTGAATTTGTGGAAGGATAGATATAGTTCACAAAAGGAAAAGGAGGATTTCCGATGGTATCAGTAAGCTTAACAAAGTTGGTAATGGAGAGCGCAATGAGGTAAGCCGGTGTAGGATACATTGTTCTCCAGAAAGTAAGTTTAGTGTTTCCTGTAGGAAAGGTTTCAGACATCAGTTTTCCATTGGCTGCCACGCTGTAATTGGAGGGAGTTGTAATCTTAAAATCAAATCTTTCAATTTTATCATTTAAACTTTGCTTGGTAGGAAACCAATCCTGAGCGCCATAAGGCTCATTCAAAGTGGAAAGTACCGGAGTTCCGCTCTGGAGGGCAGTTCTGAAAGCATCATTACTGGTGGATGGTGCTCCTGCATAGTAAATAGTGAGAGAGTCTAATGTATTGGCCGGAATAGAAGCAGGAAAATCAATCTTCAGTTCTTTTGAAGGGAGCTGCTGAAAGCTTGTAATATTGGTTCCATGATATTTCACCTGGGAAACCGTTAATGAATTGGAAAGATCAAAATAAATGCTTCCTATATTTTGGTTAGGCTTAAAGTGAGAAGTCACTGATCCGGAGATATTATATACCGCAGGATCCAGACTCACATCCATTCTCTGATACTGCAAATCGTAATTCAGGGTATTGGGATTGATATTCCCGATATTCATCTTTTGGGTGAAGGATTTTTTCTCTTTCTCGATTAATCCTTTCATATCCGTATTTTGCCTTTGCTTCTGGGCATAAAATTGTTGAGACAATAAAAATCCCAACACCAAAAGGTACAACTTTGTCATGTTTTGAAAAATTTAATCAAATATAAAAAAAACCTTTTAATTCATGATTAAAAGGCTGTTATAATATATAAAATAAAATTTTTTTAAAGATCCAGTGCAGGTTCAAGAATTTTTTCCATTCTTTTCTTCACCATATCTACTGATCCGGAATAGTTATTTACCATCAAAGAAAAAACCAGTGTCTTTCCTGAATTGGTTTTCAGATAACCGGCTAATGTTTTCACTTTGTTCAAAGTTCCTGTTTTAGCAAAAACCTGTCCGTTCCCTCCTACATTAAACATTCTTTTGAGTGTTCCGGATTGTCCTCCGATGGGTAAAGAGGTCAGATAAGATCTGTAGTATTTCTGATCCATCAGAGAAGTAAGAAACTTCACCTGAGAAATAGGAGTTACATTATTACTTCTTGAAAGTCCGCTCCCATCAATATAGTTGAGTCCGGTCATATCAAAACCAGCATCTTTAAGGTGATTAGTCACTACTATTCTTCCGGATTCTGAAGTCTGGTCACCCATTTTCTGATATCCTACTGTTCTCAGCAAAGCTTCTGCCAATGAATTATCACTGTGCTGATTGGTATAATAAATAATATCGTTTAAAGTTGGTGATTTATACGCTGAAAGCATTTTTCTGTTTTCCGGTGATGCATCTGTCATTTTGGGAGTAACTTTCCCGGTAACAGGGATTCCGCTTTTTACTAATGTTGTTCTGAAAGAGTTGGCAAGGTAAGCCGGTGCATCAGGAATTTTGGTTGTTAAAGCTCCGTTTCCTTCGTATTTATCAGCATATACCATCTGATGATTGTAAGGGGAAACATAGAAAAACTTCTTTTCTGTGGAGAAACCTCCTTTTTTGACAATCAGTTTTTCGTTCGCCGGGTTGATATCTCGGGTACTTCCTGCCGGTAAATAATAGTTATTGTTTTCCAACCATACAACATTTTCCGGAAGCATTGAAATATTGCCTTTGAAAAGCGCTGTCTGAATGATAATATCACCATTTACCTTTTTGATTCCCTCTCTTGAAACGCCGCCTACGAAATCTGAAATAATATCTCTATAAGATGCTGCACCTGCTTTGTTTGTTCCCAAAGAAGGGTCTCCGCTTCCTATCACATAAAGATTTCCATTCAAAACTCCGTTTTCATCTATCGTTCCTGAATACTCCAGCTGAGTCATCCAGCGGTAGTTTTCACCCAGCATATTTAATGCGGTTTCCGTTGTCAGTAATTTGGTTGTAGAAGCAGGAACTAAGGGAGTATTTTCGTTGTACGAAGAGATGATCTTCTTCGTTTTCGGGTCGTACACTACGAATCCCCAGGTTGCATTTTTCAGCACAGGATCCGCCATCATTGTGTTTACATTAATGTCTACCAATTCTTTTGCTGACAAAACAGTCTTCTCCACCATTGTAGTAACGGGTGAAGGCAGGTTTAAACTGCTTTTCTGATTGTCATAATTCTGAGAATAAAGAACGGTAGAAACGGTAGATTGAGCCAGGAAAAGACCAGAAGCCAACACCGCCGCACTTGAAATATATTTTCTGAAATTTACCATCTATCTTCTTTTTGTTCTATAGTTTTGACTCTGTAAAAAACGAAAGGTTAAATCATTCATTAAAAGAGCCAAACACTTAATCAACGTCCAAAAGTAGAAATTATTGTTATATAAAGGACCACAGCTCCATTATAAAAGAGTGTAAAGTTTGTTAAAAATTGTTAAAAATCAACAAAAACATCTTTTTTAATGCTTTGATATGCAGTGATTTCATCAAATTCTTTCAAACTTATCAAAACCATGCTTTTGAATTTTTCATAATTTTTCCCACGGGGAAGCTTCAGCATAATCTGGAACTGATAGAAGTTATTCAGTTTTGCAATCGGTGCTCTTTCCGGACCTAAAACACATTCTTCAGGAAGATACTTTCTGAGGATAGAACCCAGAAACTGTGATGCCCGGTCTGCTTTATCCTCTCTTCTGTGTTTCAATTCAATCATGATCAGCTTGGTGAAAGGCGGATAATGGAATTTCTGACGTTCTGTAAGAATATATTTATAGATCTTGGCAGGATTGTTCATCTTGATCAGCTGAAATACAGAATGATCAGGATTAAAGGTCTGAATAAGAATCTTACCTTTTCCGGAAACCCTTCCGGCTCTTCCAGAAACCTGCGTGATCAGTTGATACGCTCTTTCTTCCGCTCTGAAATCCTGTACATATAATAAGGAATCCGCTTTTGGAATCGTAACCAGCTCAATATGATCAAAATCCAATCCCTTTGAAATCATCTGTGTTCCTACAATAATGTCTGTTTCCCGGTCTTCAATCTTCTCGTACAATTTTTCGTAGGCAAATTTCTTACGCATGGAATCGACATCCATTCTGTCTACTTCATTTTCAGGAAACAGTCTGGAAACTTCTTCGTGAATCTGCTCTACTCCAACTCCTCTTTCGTTCAGGTTTTCAGAACTGCATTTCGGGCAGGTTTTCGGTTTTGAAGCTCTTTGTCCGCAATAGTGGCATTTCATTTCATTTGCCGCTTTGTGATACGTCATTACCACATCACAATTAGAACAGTAGTTCACATAGCCACAGCTTTCACATTCTATGACATTGGAATAGCCACGACGATTGTGTAAAACGATTGCCTGATTCTTTTCATCCACCGTTTTCTTTATCTCCTCAATAAGTTTCAGAGAGAAATTTCCGGACACCTTTTTAGATTCCTGAGCTTCCTTGAAATTGATCAGTTCGTATTCCGGTAAATTAACATTCCCGAATCTTTCATTCAGAAAGATGTATTTCATTTTATCTTTTCTGGCACTGTAGTAGCTTTCGACAGAAGGCGTTGCTGATCCCAGAATAACTCCTGCCTTATACAGCCTGCCTAAAACCAGAGAAGCGTCTTTAGCATTAAAATAGGGTGAAACTTCCCTTGGTCTGTACGCAGAATCGTGTTCCTCATCTACTATAATAAGCCCGAGATTCTGGTAAGGTAAAAATAATGCATTACGGGTTCCGATCAGAATACGGATGTCGTTCTGTTTAATTCTTCTCCATACTTCCACTCTTTCAAAATCAGTCAGTTTTTGATGATAAAAACCAAGCTGTCTGCCATATTTTTTCTCTAATCTTTGGGTGATCTGTTTGGTAAGCGAAATTTCCGGAAGCAAAAACAAAACATTCTTTCCGTCGCGGACGCATTCATCAATTTTCTCTAAATAGATATGGGTTTTCCCTGATGAAGTAACGCCGTGAAGCAGGACATTCTTCTCTTCTTCAAAAGCCTCATCAATTTCAGCTTTTGCTGTTTTCTGCTGTTCGGAAAGCTCTTCAAGCTCCTCGATTTCTCCTTCATAGCTTTGAATCCTGTCTTTCTGCATAAAGTATTCCTCCACAAGACCTTTGTCTGCCAGAGGCTTGAAGTGGGAACTTCCGAAATAACCATCTTCAAACAGTTCAGATTTTTTAATGGGAACATCAGGATTTTCCGTCTGTTTTTCCAGAATAAGAAGGAAAAGATCTTTCTGTTTCTTTGCCCTGTTAAGCTTTAAAAGAATGTCTGTAAGATTCTGATTGGCCAAAACCTCATCATTGATTCTTACGTAAGCCACTTCTTTGGCTTTATACTTTTCAGCAATTTTCTCATCAATTTCAATGTACTGAAGATCAATAAGAGAATTGATGGTTTTTATGATATCTTTTTTAGGAATAAACGCTTCTATATCTGTCAGATTGATCAGCTGCCGTACTTCCAGAGCCTGAATAAGATACATTTCATTAACATCCAGGTTTTCAAAATCTATGATAGCTCCTGGTTTTAATTTTAAATAGGTCTCACTTTCCAATTTTAAAGAAGAAGGAAATGCAAACCTGTAAATTTCCCCCAGACTGCACAGATAATACTCCGAAAGCCAGTTCCAGAAATCAATTTGTCCCTGAGGAAGAATCGGTTGATCATCCAGCATGCTGATAATTTCCTTGGCGACAAAGTTTTCTGGTATATTATCATGAAGCTCAAAAACGATTCCTGTATAGATTTTCTTTCCGCCAAACGGCACCAGAACACGCATTCCGGGCTGGATTTCAGATATCATTTCTTCGGGAACTTTATACGTGAAAGATCCTTTTAAATTCAGGGGTAAAACAATTTGAGCGTATTGCAAGGGAAATATTTAAAGTGTAAAATTAAATTTTTCCTGAGAGAACTGCAACTTTGTGGAGATTCTTTTGTACTCCTTTAACAGACATTTAAACGCTACATTCTCCGTTTTCATTATGTCATTCCGTAGGAATCTCAACATTTCAGTTTGCAAAACCTTATTATCAAAAAAACTATATTATCAAACACCACAGATTGGATTCCTACGGAATGACAAAGTGTGCGGATAAAAGAACAACACAAATTCAGAAAGGATCGAAGAAAGGATTCATGAATGACTAAAAAAGAAGTTCTGTAATCTCATACCAGAATGCAGAGGTAATAAATCCTACAATAATACTGACTCCGATGATAAGGTTGGTTAATTTTGTGTTCAGCCTGAACTGTTCTGCGATGATACTTGAGGTAACGAGTGTAGGCATTGCTGCTTCAAATACTGTAATTTTTGCCACATTTCCTTTTATTCCCAATAATAAAGCCATTCCCAAAACAATTGCAGGTGCCAGAATCAATTTATAAAGCATCGACATCGACATCTGGGGAATCAGTTTTTTCCATCCATTGAATTTCAACTGTAATCCAACCGAAAATAAGGCTAACGGGCTTACCGTAGCAGCTAGTTTATCAAAGAAAGGCTCTGCAACAGTAAAGTCAATAAACTGCGACAACACCAAAGCGGAAATACATCCAATTAACGGAGGAAACGTAACCAACCTTTTTACAATGAATATTGCACTTACTTTTCCGGATTTACTTCCTCCTTTTACTGCAGCAATAATTCCGAGGGTTGAAAGGGCAAAGAACATTGTCTGGTCACAGATAATCGCAATACTCAGAAGCCCTTCACCATAAAAGGCACTGATTAAGGGAAATCCTATGAATGAAGTATTACTGTATCCGCTTGCCAATTCCAAAGTACTTCTGGACCGCCTTGAATATCCCCTGCTCTTACTGTAAAACATCATAAAGAAAAAGCAGAACACAGAAATTAAAAATGTAGCTGCAATGGGGAACAGCATCTCTGTTGTCCATTTTACTTTAGGCAGATATTTAAACGAAACTGCCGGAAGAGCAAGATAAAGAATCCAGGTATTGATACCTTTATGAGCATCGGGGTGGATAGATTTTGTTGCTTTGAATACCATTCCTGCAATGATACACACTGCAATCAGGACAAAATTTACCATAACTGTAATAAAATATGGGGCAAATTTACGGCTGATTTTTGAGTTGGAAGGGTATAATTTATATTTTTTTCGGTAGAAATTCTAATGAAACTTTTCAGTACTAAACCTTATAGGTTTTGAAAACCTATAAGGTTTGGAGATCTACCTGCCGAAAATTTATAACTGCTTGAAATAATTTTTTCAGAATATATTTTACTTCTTTATCACCTCCCAAAGACTCATCACCTCTATATTTTCCAGAGGTTTTGAAAGGGTAATTCTTTTTGAAGTTCCAGGAAGCAGGTCAAAGAAATTATCGCTGAAATGGGTATCACCAATCAAATAAATGTCCTTCGCCAGCATATCTGTTGAAATTTCAATTTCAGTGGGTGATATTTTTCTGATTTTAATCTCAGGTTGTAAGAGTTTCAGATCTTTTGGTTTACTAAAGAAGAACACCTTTTCAAATGTTATATCTTTTTCAGAACTGATCTTTAAAAAAGCTCCCGACAAATCAAACTGAGACAATTCCAATTTACTGACACTGCGTATTTTCTTACTTACATCAGTTTTTATATTATCTGACTGATTGCTTTTCCAAAGTATTTTTCCTTTAAAATCAATGAGTTCAAATTTGATATCTGCATTAAATTCTTTCACAAGATCACTGATCAGATAAATATCATAACTTTTATCGGTTTCAGCAATGGACACCAACACAGGCTCAAAACTTCTTTTCGCCTGATAATGGAAGGCTTTCCAATTTCCAAGGTAATCAATAGAAGACCATGAAACCACCGGCCAGCAATCGTTAAGCTGCCAATACAGCGTTCCCATATTATAAGGTTTTGCACGGCGATGGGCTTCAATAGCGATCTGCATTCCTCTTGCCTGCAAAAGCTGTGAAACATAGTTGTATTGTACAAAGTCCGTTGGAATTTTGTAATCACGCTTCAGGTATTCATTAATAATATCCCAGCCACGGGTGTGCTTTTCATGGGCTTTTATGGTTGGATTCTGAAGGTTTAAATCCGGAATTCCGGAAAACATTGATTTTGTGGTTTCAAGGCTTGGCGTGCCCTGAAAACCGTATTCAGACATGAAACGGCCTACTTTTTCGTTGTAAATTTCGAATGGCTGTTCGCCCCACCAAACGCCCCAATAATGGGAATCTCCTTCTGTAAGGCTTTCTTTATGTCCCCAGCCAATGGAGGGAGAGCTTGGCCAGTATATATTTTTATCAGACTTCAGGTTTTCAGCCAATGCATTGGGAATTACCTCATGGAAGAGTTTTTTATAATCTTTCCAGACCTGTAATGAATCATTTTTTGAATAGTTGAACTGTTTCTGATATCCCCAGTTGACAATGGCTTCATCAATTTCATTATTCCCACACCACAAAGCAATGGATGGATGATTCTGCAGCCTGTTGACCTGATCTTTTACTTCTTCTTTTACGTTGTTTAAAAAGGCTTCATCTGCCGGATAAAAGCTTCCTGCAAACATGAAATCCTGCCAGACTAAAATACCGTTTTCATCGCAGGCTTTGTAAAATTCATCATCTTCGTAAATACCTCCGCCCCAGATACGGATCATATTCATATTGGCATCCTTGGTGTCTTTGATCAGTTTCTGATATTTTTCTTTGGTCATTCTCGGAGAAAAGCTGTCTCCCGGAATCCAGTTCGTTCCTTTGATATATAACGGCTGGCCATTCACTTTAAAATAGAAAGATTTTCCTTTTTCGTCTTTTTCCTGTACTAATTCAACTGTTCTTAATCCTATCCTGATATTTTTAGCATCAATATTTTTCTGATCTTTTGACAGCTTTACTTCAAAATCACAGAGATGAGCTTCACCACGTCCGTTTGGCTGCCAGAGCTTCATCCCGCTTGTTTCATAAGGAACTGATATTGTATTGTTTCCTTTTTTTAAAGATATTTTTTGGTGAGTTGTATTAAGATCCAAGGTATAATCTCCGGCATTTTGAGCATAAATTTCTATGTCAAAGCGCAAATCATTAGAAGTGTCAGAAACTCTCTTCTGAATATCTTTGACGGTAATAATTTTAGCATTATTCCAAAATTCCAGCTGAATGTCTTTCCATATTCCTGCAGTAACCAGTCTTGGTCCCCAATCCCATCCGAACTGGTATTGTGCTTTTCTTACAAAGCTTCTGGGTGATTCCGGCATTGTAAACGGAACTTTTTTTGCTAATTCCTTTCCGGTATTCACGGCAGATTTAAATTTAATCTGCAATGTATTATTACCCGATTTCAAATATGGCTTTACAGAAATTGTCCATTTTCTGAACATATTGTCTGTTTTCTTCAGCAGCTGACCATTAAGATAGATTTCGGAAAATGTATCTAATCCGTTAAAAACAAGATCAATATTATCGTTCTTTAATTCCTGGGAAGAGACTGTAAATGCTGCCTGATAATCCCAGTCTTCATTTTCAATCCACTGTACTTTCTTTTCATTTTCATCCTTAAAAGGATCAGGAATGATCTTATTATCCAATAAATCCAGATGAACAGTTCCAGGTACTTTCGCAGAAAGCCATTTTTGATCTTTTGAATTTTTAAACTGCCAGTTCTCTGAAGACAAGCTTCTTTGTGAAAACTGTGCAAAAAGTAGATTCTGTGTGAAAATGAAAGCAAAAAGGATCGTTCTATTCATCAATAAATTTGTTTGTATTGTTACAATACCAGTGATTTTGCCATTCCGAGGCACGAAGGAATCTCTATTTTAGTGGTTTAGATTCCCGCTGCGCCTGGAATGACAAACTAAGTGCATATCATACTACCTGCCCTTCAGAGCAGCCACTTCATCTGCATTAGCGAAAGCTCCACCATCCGTAATGGCTGAAGAATGGAAGTAAGAAGCATGGGTAACGGCTCTTATTTCTTCAATATTGGATGCGCGAAGTCCGCCTCCAACAAGGATTTCTATTCTTCCACCGGAGAGTGCAACCAGTTTCTTAAGGTTTTCTTTTCCTTCAGATACATTCGTTTTCTGGCCGGAAGTAAGAATGGTTGAAAAACCACATTCAATTACTTTTTCCAAAGATTCTTCCAAACTTACAGCGCGGTCAAAAGCACGATGAAAAGTACATGGAAGTGGCGCTGCCAATTTTACCAAAGCTTTATTCTGTTCTATATTAACCTCATCATTTTCATCCAGAATACCGAATACAAAACCATCTGCATGTAAGGATTTTAATTGGACCAAATCATTTTTCATCTGCTCAAATTCTGAATCTGAATACGTAAAATCACCACCTCTTGGGCGGATCATCACAAAAATCGGGATATTGATTTTTTCACGGAGTTTCTTCATGGTTTCGAAATCCGGAGTAGTTCCTCCTTCGCTGAGACCGTCACATAATTCTATTCTGTCTGCCCCATTTTCAAAAGCTATTACTGCTGATTCAGGATTAAAGCAGGCTATCTCTATTTTTGACATTGTATTATCTATTAAATTTTATTTTGGTTCGTCCTGCAGTACATCTGCAATCAGAAAAGAACCGTTTTCTTTTACTACTTTTACTACTGACGGATATTTGGCTTTAAAACTATTATCAGTCAATACTACATTGAATATATATTCATTTTTTGAGGAGAGTTTTAAATCACAACTGCCGATTTCTATTGTATCCCAATCCTGTGCGGAAATGAGAAATCCTATACCGACTCCAGCTTTATCAGTATCAAACCTGGACTTCCATTTATTCTGAAATTCTTTTTCTGTAAGACTTCCATCCACATCCATATCTACATTTGTTGCATCAGTTTTATATTCGAAATAGTCTTTTGTGGTGATCTTCTGCATATTCTTTTCTTCATTTCCGATGTCTGCTTTAAAATAATCGACGATGCTTTTTTCCAACCATTTTTGGGCAGCTTCAGCGTCATTGGATTCATTATGCAAAACTATTTTTTCTTCTGTCTTTGGTTGTGTGATATCTGTTTTAACTTCCTTTTTTTCTTCCTTACATGCAATAATCAGAAATAAGGAAGCGATCATCGTTCTTTTCATATTTATTTTATGTTTTGGCTAAAGCCAATAATTATCTTTGATGTGTTCAAATGGGCTAAAGCCCATTCCTACTGAATTTTTTAATTATTTCAAAGCAAATTCAGGTTTCTCAAGACGATTTCCTTTCTGATCATACACGGCAAAGCTGAATCCATCCTGAATACAGTAAGAACCATATTCTCCCTGTTTATTGATGGCAATAAACCCTACCTGAATATCTTTTAGATTTTTGTTTCTTCGCTGATTAATTTTAACAATTCTCTCCACGGCTTCCTTACAGGCTTCCTGAGGATTTCTGCCCTGTCTCATCAGCTCTACCACAAGATGTGTTCCTACCGTTCTTATAACCTCTTCACCATGACCTGTTGCCGTAGCTGCTCCTACTTCGTTATCAACAAACAGACCTGCTCCGATAATTGGAGAATCTCCTACTCTGCCGTGCATCTTAAAAGCCATTCCACTGGTAGTACAGGCTCCCGAAAGATTTCCCTGTGCATCCAAAGCAATCATTCCTATGGTATCATGGTTTTCTATATTAGCAACAGGCTTGTATTGGCTGGTCTTTAACCATTCTTTCCATTCTTTTTCTGATTCAGAAGTAAGAAGATTTTCTTTTTTAAACCCCTGTGAAAGGGCAAACTGCAATGCACCGTCACCTACCAGCATCACGTGGGGTGTTTTTTCCATTACGGCTCTTGCAACCGAAATCGGGTTTTTAACATGTTCCAGGCATGCTACGGAACCGATATTATAATTTTCATCCATGATACAGGCATCCAGCGTCACTCTTCCGTCTCTGTCCGGACGGCCTCCATATCCTACACTTCTTTCTTTCGGATCTAATTCTACAAGACGTACTCCTTTTTCTACGGCATCCAAAGCCCGTCCTCCTTTTCCAAGGATAGTCCATGCTTCTTCATTGGCTTTTAACCCAAAGTTCCAGGTGGAAAGTACGATAGGTTTATTGATGTTTTTTTTATTTTCAGGCAGTTCTCCGGCCATTAGCTCTAAAGGGTTAATGGTAAGTGCTGCAGTTGCAATTCCCAGTTTTTTGATAAAACTTCTTCGGTTATTGTTCATTGTATGTAAGAATTATTTAATACAAAGCAAATATCTTAAAAAAATCCATTGAAAATTGTATCGATTTCTCACTATTTTCCTTTGCTGTTTTTTACTATTTTTATAATGGTTATTTTAATTAATATGTATGTTTAAAACCTTTAGAAAGAAAGACTGCAGATTATTTTCTGCAGTCTTTTTTATAAGATAAGATATCAATGAGGCAGTTTATCTCTGAAATATCCATATACCCATGTTCCGGCCACAGCGCTCAGCAGGGTAACAGATACTGCAAAAGCTCCTGTTCCGATCTGAGCAAAAAGAGGCCCCGGACAGGCTCCTGTAATCGCCCAGCCAAAGCCAAAAATCAATCCACCATAAATCTGACCTTTATTAAACTTTTTAGGGGTAAGTGTAATAGGTTCTCCATAAATTGTTTTTATATTGAATTTTTTAATCAGTCCTACTGAAATCATTCCTACCAATACAGCACTTCCAATGATTCCGTACATATGGAAAGACTGCAGACGGAACATTTCCTGTATTCTGAACCAGCTGATCACCTCTGCTTTCACGAAAATAATTCCGAAAATAATTCCTGCAGCAAGATATTTCAGGTTGTGATACCATTTGTGAGTAAGGGTACTTTCGTTTACACAAACAGCATCCTGGTGGCGTATATCGTGTTCTTTTTCTTTGATCATAATGTAATTCTCATTTTAAATTATACTTATAGCGAAAGTATGACAGGCAGTATAAAGTTTGCCATTAAAAATCCACCGGTCATGAAACAGACTGTCGCCACCAAAGACGGCCACTGTAAGTTGGAAAGTCCCATAATGGCATGGCCGCTGGTGCATCCGCCCGCATATCTTGTTCCGAAACCAACCAAAAATCCTCCCACAACCATCAAGATAAATCCTCTAAGGGTCAACAGGTTTTCGAAATTCATCAGCTGTAACGGAACCAGATTGCTGTAATCTGTAATTCCGTAGCCTGCCAGTTCAGCTTTCAGATCGGGATTCACTGTTATTTCATTCGGGTTTACCAAAAAATGAGCAGTAATCATTCCTCCGAAGAAAATTCCCAGAACAAAAAACAGATTCCAGGCTTCTTTTTTCCAGTCGTATTTAAAAAAATTCACATTGGCAGGGACACAGGCGGCACAGATATGCCTCAATGAGGAACTGATTCCAAATGATTTGTTTCCCATAATTAATAAGGCAGGCACAGTAAGCCCAATCAACGGACCTGCAATATACCACGGCCAGGGTTCTTTTATAATCTCCAGCATTTTTTTAATCTAATGTATTTAAAATTTTAGTCTGACACACAAAATCACTTTTAGGAACATTTGTAGAGGCAATTGCATTAAATCCACCTTCAATTTCTGAAAAATTTCTGTATCCTCTTGCCTGCAGGATACTTGCTGCCATTGTACTTCTGTAGCCGCTTCCACAATGCATATAGAAATGTTCTGTTGGCTCTATCGTATGAATCCATTCATTGATATAGGCCAGAGGTTTGCTGTATGCGTCATGAATATGTTCTGCATTGTATTCACTTTCTCTTCTTATATCAATGATTTTTGCTTCTTTTTCTTTGATTTCAGTTTCAAACTGTTCTGCTGAGATACGGTTGACAAGGTCTGTTTCCTTTCCGCTCTTTTTCCAGCTTTCAAAACCTCCATCCAGGAAACCTAAAATATGATCAAATCCTACTCTGCTTAACCTCGTTACCGCTTCTTCTTCAGATCCTTTTTCAGTAACGAGCAGAATAGGCTGGTTGACATCAGCAATTAAGGCTCCTACCCAAGGGGCAAAATCACCGTCCAATCCTATATTAATGGACTGCGGGATAAAACTTTTGGCAAAATCACGGTTATTTCTTACATCTAATATCAAAGCACCTGAAGCTTCAGCAATTTCCTCAAATTGTTCTGGAGAAAGAGCGTGCAACCCTTTTGAAAGAACTTCATCAAAACTACTGTATCCTTTCTTATTCATCATCACATTCATTCCGAAATAAGCTGGCGGAGGTAAAAGTCCATCTGTCACTTCTTTTATAAAACTCTGTTTGTCCTTTTGATTCAGGGCATAATTGGTTCTTTTTTGATTTCCCAATGTATCTACCGTTTCTTTCTGCATGTTTTTACCGCATGCTGAACCGGCTCCATGAGCTGGATACACCGTAATATCATCATCTAAAGGCAAAATCTTATTATACAAACTATCATATAAAAGTCCTGCCAGTTCTTCCTGGGTCATATTTGCTGCTTTCTGCGCGAGGTCTGGACGGCCAACATCCCCAAGGAATAAGGTATCACCACTAAAAAGAGCCTTTTCATCACCATTCTCATCAATCAGCAGATAGCATGAGCTTTCAAGGGTGTGTCCAGGTGTATGAAGAACTTTAATTTTACTATTTCCTATGGTAAATATTTGCTGATCTTCTGCAATAATGGCATCAAACTCTGGATGGGCTGTCGGACCATAAACAATTGGTGCTCCGGTTTTATCACTTAAATCCAGGTGTCCGCTTACGAAATCTGCATGAAAATGAGTTTCAAAGATGTATTTCAATTCTACTCCATCTTCTTTCAGTCTGTTAATATAGGGCTGGGTTTCTCTTAAAGGATCAATAATTGCGGCTTCTCCTGCTGAGGTAATATAGTAAGCCCCCTGAGCAAGGCATCCTGTATAAATCTGTTCTATTTTCATTATATTTTATTTTTTATTTTTTATTCTGTTATCTGATACAAATTTCCTGCTTTCCTTTTTCCTGTACAGCTACTTTTGTTACATAAGAACATTAAAGGAAGATTTCTTTCGTAATAATATAAATGCCCATGATCAGGATAAACCACCCGAATGCAGGTTTAAGCTTTTTACCGTCAATCTTTCTGGATAATTGTGAGCCTATTATAATTCCTGCTATGGCAATGGCTGTAATAGAAATCAGAAGTTTCCATTCTATTTTCATGTGGTTTACAGAAGAAAAAAAGCCGATCAGAGAATTGAGAGAAATAATAACCAATGAAGTTCCTATTGCAATCTTCATGGGAATCTTTAAAAGATTGACTAATGCCGGAATAATCATAAAGCCGCCTCCTGCTCCTACCAATCCGGTCAGAACACCGACTACAGAACCCTGTCCGGCTGCCAGAAAAGCGTTATTATTATTCGGAATACTTTCTAAAGGTTCTTTTGAGGAATCTTTTTTTATCATTTTATAGGAAGCCAGAATCATCAAGCCTGCAAAAACCAATAATAAAAAAATATTCCTGGTAACACTAAAACCCTGTATTCTAAATACTTCCTGAGGAATCAAAGGAAGAAGATATGTTCTGGTCAGAAAGATGGAAATAACAGATGGAATTCCAAATATCAACGCCATCTTAAAGTTGACCAATCCTTTTTTAAAGTATGACATAGAGCCTACCAAACTGCTAATTCCCACTACAAAGAGTGAATATTCTGTTGCCAGAAAAGCATCGACACCAAAGAGATAAACAAGGACGGGAACAGTGAGAATACTTCCTCCACCTCCTATTAAACCTAGAGAAATTCCAATTAAAATTGCGGCTGTATATCCTATAATTTCCATTTCTATTCAAATAATTCTGATGCAAAAATGGGAATGTGGGATGAAGCCTACAGCTACTTTTGTTACATAAGGAGATTGCTTCACCTTTGGTTCGCAATGACAGGTTGGCCAGCTCATCATTTTTTTTTGAATTATTGCCAACTATCCGGAGGAGGAGAATATGTGTTTCTTTTATGTGATTGAGGGGAATATTATGAGTTGAGGGTTTTCAAAAGAGTGATTTTATTTCTGCCCAATTTTAGTTTTCCGTCTTCTTCCAGCTGTTTGAGAAGTCTGGAAACCACTACCCTTGCCGTTCCCAGCTCGTTAGCCAGCTGCTCATGAGTGGTATTAATGGTTTCAGAACCTGTAAGTCCAGATTTTTTCTGCAGCAGATTGAGAAGTCTTTCGTCTACTTTTTTGAAAGCAATGGCATTGATAATATCCAGTAGTTCTTCAAATCTTTTATGGTACAATCTGAAAATGTAGTCCAGCCATTCCGGATGTTCCCTGATGAATAAAGATACTTTATCTATAGGTAAGAACAGTATTTCCGCGTCTTCTTCAATTTCCGCTTTTACGATACTTTTTTCATTGTGCATGCCCCCCAGAAAAGACATGATGCAGCTTTCTCCGGCTTTGATATAGTACAATAAAATTTCACGTCCGTCTTCTTCTGTTCTGATCACTTTCAGCATTCCTTTCATCACGATAGGAATGGAACGAATGGAAGCATTTTCATCTAAAATAATGTCTCCTTCATGGTAATTTTTGGTTGTACCATACTGATACAGCTTTTCTACCAGGTCTGGCGACGATGAGAATTCGGAAGAAAGTATAGTGTCGTCCTGCATTTTTTTATTCTAATTTACACCAATTTCATCAACAAACAACCATGCTTTGGAATCTGCTCCGGGATTTCCTGCCGGAATAATACCAGCATTTTCAATAGTTACTTTCAGGTATTTCGCATTTTGCGTTCCTACATTCACTTTAATTTTTCCATTGGCTTTCTGAATTTCAGAGGTTTCGATTTCTTTGATCAGTTTAAAATTCTTATTATCGTCAGAAACAAAAATTTTAGCAGATTTAGCCAGATGAATCCAGCTTCCTTTATTCTCAAGGGTATTGAAATACACTTCTGAAAAAGCTGTTTTCTGGCCGAAATCTATGGTTGCCACCACATCTTTCCCCTGAAAGCCCAGCCATGTTTTACCCAGCTGTTTTACATTTCCTATAATTCCGTCTACTAAGGTGAAAGCTCCTCCAAAAGAATAGTTTTCACTCGGTTGCTGCTCTAGGGTTATGTTTTTTCCTGTGGTTTTTGAAATTATAAATTGCTGCGAAGAAACAGCACTCTTTAATTGTCCGTCTTGAAAATAGGCTGATTTAACTGTTAAAGAATTAGGAATCTGAACTGCGTTCTGATACTTCTCAGAATGGATAGAAGGGTTTGTTCCGTCCAGCGTATATCGGATACCGTTCGGATTTTGCGAAGTTGAAAGCTCATAAGCAATTCCGTTATTGGAAGGAATTACTTTTCCTGTAATATTATAAATGCTTCTCGCATAATTTACCTTCATATCATCCAGAACTTTAAACCGGCTGATCACTCTGTTTTCAAATTCTTTATAATTTTTAGGATCCGATGTTCCCCATCCCACTTCAGAAAGCGCCATTAATCTTGGGAAAATCATATACTGTACCTGTTTAAAATCTAAAATATATTCCGTCCACAGATTAGCCTGAACTCCCATAATATATTGTGCCTGTTCTGCATTCAGTTCGGAAGGGACAGGATTGTAGGAATAGACTTTTTCCAAAGGAGTAAATCCTCCAAAAGCATTAGGCTCAGACTGCGGATCTCCCTGATAGTGATCAAAATAACAGTAGGCACCAGGAGTCATTACGGCAAAGTGTTTTGATTTTGCAGCTTCAATACCTCCATTCACACCTGTCCAGCTCATTACTGCTGCATTAGGAGCTAATCCACCTTCTAAAATTTCGTCCCAGCCAATGATTTTTCGGCCTTTGCTGTTAACATATTTTTCAATCCGATGAATGAAATAGCTTTGCAAACCATGTTCATCTTTTAAATTATTTTTCTTAATCAGTTCCTGGCAGTGTGCACATTCCTTCCATCTTGTTTTCGGGCATTCATCACCGCCAATATGAATATATCGTGAAGGGAATAATTTGATGACCTCATCCAAAACATTTTCAAGAAAGGCAAAGGTTTCATCTTTAGGGCAGAAAACATCATCAAAAACGCCCCATTTCGTAGCAGGTTCAAAAGGTCCTTTGGTACATGCCAGTTCAGGATATGCTGATAAAGCTGCCAATGCATGTCCCGGCATTTCAATTTCCGGAACAACAGTAATGTGTCTGTCCTGAGCGTATTTTACTACATCTTTTATTTGTTCCTGTGTATAAAAATAAGGTCCGTAAGGTTTTCCGTCAAAAGTATTATCTACATAAGCTCCAATCATGGATTCTTTACGTTTTGAGCCGATCTGAGTAAGCTTTGGATATTTTTTGATTTCAATTCTCCATCCCTGATCATCCGTTAAATGCCAGTGAAAGGTATTAAGCTTGTACATTGCCAGATAGTCAATATATTGTTTCACTTCGTCTACTGTGAAAAAGTGACGGGAGACATCCAGATGCATTCCTCTCCATGCAAATTTAGGCTGGTCCTCGATCTTCATAGCAGGAATTTTCCCTACCTCTTTATATTGTTCGAAAATCTGAGCCAATGTCTGTAGCGCCAGAAAATACCCTTGTTTAGTATAAGACTTAATATGAATTTGTTTTGGAGAAATTTCTATCGAATAGTATTCTTTCTTCTGTTCAGCTTCTCCTCCCGAAACAGGAGGAATTATAGAATTCGTTAAATGAATATCATCACCCTTCTGAGCATATTGAAATTTTAACTTTGAGCCTATTCTTTTTTTGAAATAATCCGTTTCTTCTTTCGGAAGATTCCCATTTAATACGAAGGATTTGGGAATTAAAAATTCTCCCTGTAAAAGTTGAACTTTTTGAGGGTAAGGAATTACATTTAATTTATTTTGAGCAAAAATCACGTTTGAAATCAATACAAAAAACACTAAAAAAGTCCGTATCATTTGATGTGGTTAAGGTTTGAGCTAAGATAATTATTTTTAAAAACTCTTTGAACCTTTTTAAAAACAAATTAAATACTTTCAATTGTTTAGATTCATATAAAATGAATAATTTACAGTTGTTCACCATTCTGTCTAGAAATTATTCTATTCAATACAGTGTATTATGGTGTGTTTTTTGATCAATTTAGTCGCCTTAAAAAAATTAAAGGGTTAAATTTGTAAAAAAACAGGATGAAAAAAAACATTTTTCTGGCAACCGCTTTATTATTTTCTTTCTCAGCTCAGGCACAAATTTTTGATATCATAAAATCTGCTGTTAAAGATAAAACCGGTGTAGATCTGAATGTTCCGGTAAAAAATAATGCCACAGCAGTTCCTGCTAAAACTACCACTACAACTTCTGGTTCCAACCCTTCATCTTCCAACCTTGGAAACCTTACTTCCGGTCAGATTTCTTCAGGATTAAAAGAGGCTTTAAGCATGGGTGTAACGGATGGAGTAAAAAAACTGGCCGTAACAGATGGTTTTTTCAAAAATGAAGCGGTAAAGATTTTAATGCCTGAAAAATTAAGAAAAATTGATACAACTCTACGTTCAATCGGAATGGGAAGCCTTGCTGATGAAGGAATAAAATTATTAAACAGAGCGGCTGAAGATGCCGTAACAGAAGCTGCACCTATTTTTACAAACGCTATTACTTCTATGACTATTACAGATGCTAAAAACATTTTATTAGGAAGTAATAATGCAGCAACCAACTATCTCCAGGGAAAAACCCAGACTCAACTATTCAATGCCTTTCAACCTAAAGTAAAAGCTTCTTTAGGTAAAGTAGGTGCTGATACACTTTGGAAAAATCTGATTTCAAAATATAATACTTTTACAGGGCAGGCTGTAACAACAGACCTTAATGAATATGTTACTACAGAAACCATAAACGGAGTTTTTAAAATGGTGGCAGACAAAGAGAGCGGAATCAGAAATACACCTGCCATGAGAACTACAAGTATTTTGCAGAAGGTATTTGGTGCTCAGGATGGGAAATAAATGAGATGTTAGATTTGCATACCAACCATTTAGATATAAAAGCTGTTTCAATGATGAAACAGCTTTTTTTACTCTAATTTCTTTTGTCTTGAAATCGAAGATTCGACGTAGTCAAACAAAAGAAAAAAAAAGTTCAAGACCTGGATCTCTTCGCTAAAAATAAGTCCTGTTCTCTAAAAATTCTCAACTTTCGCGAATCATTATTTCTTTATCGGTTCTGATTTTGCCTCGCGCTTCGGACAAAAGAATTTTCTTACCGTTCACAGGAATTAGTTTTTTAACGCGGCGAGTTCCGATGTCACTTATATAAAAGTTCCGGCCTCACAAAGTGAGGCCGGAACTTTTATATTGTATCAGATTAAAATTGCATTTCAGGAATTTCTCCTTCGATAATCAAATCAGCTTCTGTTGCTTTAATAATATCTTCTACTGAAACACCCGGTGCTCTTTCTACCAGCTTGAATCCTTCCGGAGTTACATCCAGAACAGCTAATTCAGTAACTACTTTTTTCACACAGTTTACGCCAGTTAAGGGAAGTGTACATTTTTTAAGGATTTTGCTTTCGCCTGCTTTATTTACGTGCATCATGGCAACGATAATATTCTCAGCAGAAGCTACAAGGTCCATAGCGCCACCCATTCCTTTTACCATTTTCCCGGGAATCTTCCAGTTGGCAATATCTCCGTTTTCTGAAACTTCCATGGCACCAAGAATGGTAAGGTCTACTTTCTGACTACGGATCATCCCGAAACTGAAGGCTGAATCAAAGAATGAACCTCCTTCCAGAATAGTAATAGTCTGTTTTCCGGCATTGATAATATCAGCATCTTCTTCTCCTTCGAAAGGGAAAGGTCCCATCCCCAAAACTCCATTCTCACTCTGGAATTCTACGGAAATACCTTCCGGAACATAGTTGGCAACCAAAGTAGGAATCCCAATTCCCAGGTTTACATAATAACGATCTTTCAGTTCTTTTGAAATTCTTTTGGCAATTTGTTCTTTTGTAAGCATAATAAAAACTTAGACTGCAATTTAATTATTTTCACTTGAATACAAAAGGGGTTTGTTGTATTCAACAATTAACACTGTTAGTTAAAATAATATCTGTAAATTTGTTTCATTATTTTTTAACAGAATGAAAATACTTTTTAGATATCTTAAACCCTATCAGTGGCTGATAATCATCTCTTTATTTTTGGCTACTATCAACCAGGTTTTTTCTTTATTTGCTCCGGCGATCACAGGAAATATCCTTGATCAGCTGGTTACTCATCCCAACTTTTTTGATAAAGAAAAGCTATTGCCCCGAAATCTGAATGAATATTTATACGGAAGTTCTGTATATCACGGAGCTTTTTATTTTTTGGGACTGCTTATCGGAACAGCAATGGTGAGCAGAATTGCCAAAGCCTTTCAGGATTATGTAGTAAGTGTGATCACTCAAAAGTTTGGAGCGAAAATATTTACAGACGGTTTAAAGCACTCTATGGCGCTGCCATATCAGGAATTTGAAGATCAGAGAAGTGGTGAAACCTTATCTATTTTGACGAAGGTAAGAGAAGATACGGTCAAATTCATCACAAATTTCATCAATATATTCTTTGGAATTCTGGTAAGTATTATTTTCGTTTCCGTGTATGCGATCCGCTTACACTGGTCTATTATGCCGGTTTATATCTGTGGTATTTTCTTTATTGCCATTGTCACCAATTTATTGAGCAAGAGAATAAAAGTGATTCAGAAAAATATTGTGACTGAAACCACAGCTTTAGCCGGAAGCACTACTGAAAGCCTACGAAACATTGAGATTGTTAAAAGTTTAGGATTAACCAATCAGGAAGTGATCCGTTTAAATAACAATACGTATAAGATTCTTGGCCTTGAACTGAGAAAGGTGAAAAGCATCCGTTCTCTGAGTTTTATTCAGGGAACCATGGTCAATTTTCTTCAGCAGTTGATTACACTGACCCTTTTATTTTTAATTTTTAAAAATATTGTCACGCCAGGTCAGTATTTATCTCTGATGTTTTACGGTTTCTTTATTTTCGGGCCTATGCAGGAAATTGGAAATATTATTATTTCTTATCGTGAGGCAGAAGCTTCTCTTCAGAATTTTGACCGTTTGATGAAAAAAGAAGTAGAAGAAAAACCTATTCATCCGAAACAAATCGGAGCTATTGAGGAACTGGAATTCAAACATGTTTCTTTCAAGCATCAGTCTGCTCAGTACAAAGCTTTAAATAACATTTCTTTTGACCTTAAAAACGGTGAGACCATTGCTTTTGTAGGACCGAGCGGTTCCGGAAAAAGTACCCTGGTGAAATTGCTGGTGGGATTGTACAGACCCCAGGAAGGGAATATTTTTTATAATGGAATCAATGGAAAGGAATTTGATTTTGATGAACTGAGAAACCAGATTGGTTTTGTAACGCAGGATACCCAGCTATTTGCGGGAACTATTAAAGAAAACCTGCTTTTCGTTAATCCTTCAGCTACTGAGGAGGAACTGGCAATTGCTCTTCAAAAATCAAGCTGTACCGCATTGCTGGAAAGAGCCGAAAAAGGAATTGAAACCGTTATCGGTGAAGGTGGTCTGAAACTGAGCGGCGGTGAAAAACAAAGAATTGCCATTGCCAGAGCTCTTTTAAGAAAACCTCATCTGTTAATTTTTGATGAAGCTACTTCTGCTCTGGACAGTATTACAGAAGAAGAAATTACCACAACCATTAAGGATATTTCAAAAGAAAAGGAGCAGATCACTGTCCTTATTGCGCATCGTTTGAGTACGATTATGCATGCGGATAAAATCTATGTTCTTGAACGCGGGCAGGTTGTAGAAACCGGTTCTCACGCCAGTCTTATTGACGAAAAAGGACTTTATTACGCCATGTGGAGGCAACAGATCGGAGAAAGAAAAACACTTACTCCTCAAGCATAAAAAAAGCGCTGATGAAATATTCAGCGCTTTTATTTTTATTGTTTGAGCTTATTCTTTAGTTCTTACGGTTCTCTGCTCAATTCTTTTTTCAAATTTTTCTCCCTGGAAGATTCTCTGAATCATAATTCCCGGAATATGAATTTCGTTTGGATCTAATTGTCCCGGTTCTACCAATTCTTCTACTTCAGCAATGGTAATCTTTGCAGCACCCGCCATTGGATGGTTGAAGTTTCTTGCAGATCCCTTGAAGATAAGATTTCCTGCATGATCACCTTTCCAGGCTTTTACGATAGAAAAGTCTGCATCGTAAGCATGCTCCAGAATATGAGGTTTTCCTTTGAATTCTTTTACCTCTTTACCTTCCGCTACTTCAGTTCCGTAACCTGCCGGTGTGTAAAATGCCGGAATTCCGGCCTGGGCAGCTCTGCATTTTTCAGCTAAAGTTCCCTGCGGAGTAAGTTCTACATCCAGTTCCCCTGAAAGCATCTGTCTTTCAAACTCAGCATTTTCTCCTACATATGAAGAGATCATTTTCTTGATCTGTCTTTTGTGAAGCAGTAATCCTAATCCGAAATCATCCACTCCTGCATTATTTGAAATACAGGTAAGATCTTTCACATCACTTTCTACCAAAGCATTGATTGAGTTTTCAGGAATTCCGCAAAGTCCGAATCCTCCAAGCATCAGTGTCATTCCATCATTAATTCCTTCGATGGCTTCCTTTGCATTTTTTACTCTTTTATCTATCATGAAATATTAGATTTTTCTGTTGGCTAAATTTAATAAATTTTCCGGGATATCCGGTGAACGGAAATAGTAGTGAATTTTACTTTTTTTCAAAACACCACCCTCATGTATTTAAACATCTAACAATCATGAAACTACATTCAAAACACAACAAATAAAAAAGAGACCATCATTTCTGATAGTCTCTCTATTACAATTGTATTAAGTGTTCCTTTACTGAATAATCAGCTTTAAAGTAAACAGTTTTCTTCCGTGTACTTTTACATAATAAACGCCTGCCGGAAGATTTTCATTCACCAAAGAGAAACGTTGGTTATTGATATTTTTTGATACATACAATAATTCTCCCGAAGCTGAAACCAACTCAATTTTTTCAATCGGGTAATCACTTTTAATAAAAGTAGGTTGTCCCGGTTTGGTTGGGTTTGGATACAACACTACATTTTTCTCTGTACTTCTTGTTTCTTCAGTTCCCAAAGTAGGTGAAGCCACTTGGAACTGTACTCTGTTTGAAACTTCTGTATAGGAATCATTGGTAAACATTACCATGTAGTAATTTCCTGGTGTTGCTGGTACCGCTGTTCCCTGAATGGTTTTTGTTCCCTGAGTTACCCCATCAAAATAGGTATAAGAAACAAAATTATCATCGGGTATCTGAACACTTTGAGGATAGATTCCCAGCCAGTCTTTGATGATTCCCGGAGAATCCGTCCATGAAGCTGTAATATTTTCACCCAAAGTATATACCGGTTTGTTGATCCAAAGATCTGTAACAATATCTCCTACTTTGAAGAATACCTTCTCTCCGATTCCGTTATATCCGTCTTCCAATAAGTACTGAGCGTAATAATATCCTTTTGGAAGTCCTGTAAAATTCAATGTTCCGGCTGCAGTTGTTACATAACTCCATTTGATAGAGGCAGTCGTTCCCGGAGTCTGTCCCATTTTATAAATTCCGATCCAGTCTTTTTGTAAATTGGGACCATCTGTAAAATTGATGACAACCGTTCCTCCTACGGGATACGTATCAGCGGTAGTCTGTAACTGTACTTTGGGTCCTACATAAAAGTTTTTCCTAGGGGTGATTTCCGTATATCCTCCATTGGCAAAGAATCCTGCAAAATACTGACCTTTATTAGCCAGACCATTATTGAACGTTACTGTTCCTGCAGTCTGTCCATTTGTATAAATATATCCTTGTGAAGTGGCAGATGCCGGTGTTTGTCCCTTTTTATAGATTCCTACCCAATCCTGCTGATTTCCCGGACCGCCTGTAAATGTAGCGGTAATTGCTTCATTTTGGGCATATTCTGTTTTGTTTAAAGTAAATGTAGGATTTGAAACCACACTTCCTGTAATTTCAAACTGCTTCACATCACTCCAGTCACTCCATTCCAGGTTTCTGTCTCTGTAGCGTGTTTTTACGTAATAGATTCCGTTGGGAATAGAATTCGCAGCCAGTGTTGCTTTTGTGATGTCTACTCCATCATTCAGGTTTTTGGTTTTATCCGGAGTTCCGTTTCCGTCTTTTCCGAACCAGTTTTCAAAATCGCGGTAAAATTCTTTTTCAATCACAGAAAAATTTGAGGCTTTACTGATCTGGAACTGTGTTGTATTTAAAAGTTCTCCGTTAGAAGATGAAAACGCACTTCCATTCAATGTTAAAGGTAATGTAATTGGACCTGAGAATGTATTTGTAATGGAGGGTTTTGCCGGTTTAGGCTGATTTTTATACCTGTGAAAAGAATCTACCAATACATTGTTTTTCTTGTTGTAAACTCCGCCTATTGAATAACATTCAACATCTACTTTTCCGGTTGGGACATCTACTTCCACTATCTGATAGGTCCAGTCTGTCAAAGTTTTCTGAACATCATCAAAATCCTGTTCATTAGACATTCCCCAGTATTGATCCCAGGCTGTTCCTCCGGAAATAATCTGATAATTTGGTGTATTTTTAAGCTGTCCTCTATGATACAGATGGTGATGTGCTCCTACATGCATTAGATATTTGTCAGAAGTTACCAGAAGCGGTACAGCATTTTCTCTTACCCAAGTAGAAATATCGCCTACATACTGCTCAGCCTGATATGGTCTGTGGCTCAAAGAAATAATCCAGTCTACTGTAGAATCATTGTTGGCTGCCGTTAAGATCTGCTGAAGCCATGTCTGCTGTGCTGATCCGGTATGTTCGGAACTTAAACTTACAAACAATACATTTCCTGCCTGCTGGGCATAATAATTCTCATTTCCAGAACTTATCCCTTTATAACTGATTTCATCAATATAAAAATGGGCATAGTAAGAATTCATTCCCATCGTTCCGTAGGTTTCATGGTTTCCTACCGTTGTCTGAATAGGCAGATAAGGTGATAATTTGATATTCTTTTTAAAGTGAACATTTTCATAGTGGTCCAATGTACCTACGTCTACCTGGTCACCTACCATAAAAGTAAGCGCAATATTATCGGAAGGATCTGATGTAGCCCCGAATTTTTCCTTTAGTTTTTTATAGGCATTCAAAGTAAGTGTATCATACCTCGGTTCTGCTTTGATCTGGTTGTCTCCCATAATAAGGAAACGGATCTTTCCATTGGCAGTTACAGCCTGTCCTGGTAAAGGAAGTGTTCTGAAATTATAAACGGCCGACTCACTGGTTCCGGTTTTGATCTTATAATAATATTTGGTATTCGGCTGAAGGTTGGTAATCTTTGCGGTGTGATAATAATAATTGTTGTTGTATCCGGTATCCGAGAAGACATTGGTAGTTCCGGTTACTGTCACGTTCAGATTTGCCGGAGAATCTCCGTAGATTACGGTTGTTTCATTATTGGAAGCTGTTTTCCAATTGACGATCATAGAATTCGAAGTCGGGTTTTGTAAATAAGGATACAAAGCCTGCCCGAAAGCCATCTGGACCGCGAAACAAAAAAAGAAAAAATAATGTTTCATAATAGCTTTAATTTTAAAATAACATATAGTTTTAAGTTGTGAATCAGGAATTTAAAAAACTGTTATCCGGATTTTTTACTTCGGGCAAAAGTAGAATTCCCATATAAACTCTGTCTGATGGTACTTTAAAGAAACCGTTAATTTTTTAGCGAAACCGGAATGAAAAAATTATAGTTTTTAGTACATTAAATATTTGGAATATTCAAAAACTATTTTGTACATTTGCAACCTGTTATTCAACCTCTGACGAAGAACGTGTAAGTTGCTTAGCTTTAACATTTTATTTTATTAATAATGGATTTATTAAAGTACGTACAAGACAAGTACATTGCGAAAAAAGAATTCCCTGAATTCAAAGCAGGTGATACAATTACTGTGTATTACGAAATTAAGGAAGGACAAAAAACCAGAACTCAGTTCTTCAAAGGAACAGTTATCCAATTAAGAGGTACTGGTTCTACAAAAACTTTCACTATCAGAAAAATGAGTGGTGATGTAGGTGTAGAAAGAGTATTCCCTATTAACATGCCTGCACTTCAAAAAATCGAAGTTGATAGAAGAGGTAGAGTTAGAAGAGCTAGAATTTACTACTTCAGAGATCTTAGAGGTAAGAAAGCAAGAATCAAAGACGCTGCTTACAAGAAGAAATAATTCAGACAACAATACATACAAAAAGAGGCTGTTTACTTATAAACAGTCTCTTTTTTTGTTTCAATTTTTTTACTTTTTATAGGGAGTTCCTTTTCCGGTTTCCAGAAACTTTTTCAGACTGCCAAGAAATTGCAGCCAGCCACCCGAGCAGATCTCATAGCACTCAATATCCGGATTCAGGCCGATATGAGTAAGTTTTATCTGAATAATTTCTTTCTTTTCCTTTATTTCCCAGACAATTGTTGTCCCGATCCATTCTGTCTGGTTGTTTAATTCGGGAAGAGCAATTAATGAGTCTTCAACCAGCCACACAATTTTTGCATTGTGAGTTAATTCCTCTACCCGCATTGTTTTGTGAATCTGATCTCCAAATCTTATAGTGAAAAGATTTCCCACCTCGGAAAAGGAACCTTCAAACAATTCAGTCCACCAAAGAGGAATTTCATAAGTCAAAGCATAATGTACTTTATCTGCAGTAGTGTTGACCTCAAGTATATGCACGTAATTCTCAACACTATTTGTATTAATCGTTTTCATAAAATTATTGTATTGGTAGTACAATTTTATGAAATTTACTATGAATCATGCTTTTCATAGGACAAGAAATATTGTATGACACCAACCGTGTCAAGGTTGTAAACGTTGACACGGTTCACAATCGTACTTTTTATAAGCTGCACAAAGACTATTCATTCTTCATAAGATACTGCAAAGGGGTTGAGCCTGTCTGTTTTTTGAAAAACTCAATAAAAGCACTGTCTGATGAAAAGTCCAGGATATGCGACACCTCTCCTATTGAATTTTCTTCCACCAAAAGCTCAATAGACCTTTGTAACCGCCATTGCTGTCTCCAATCCTGGTAAGACAGTCCGGTTTCTTTTTTAAAAATACGACTGATTGTTTTCTCCACTGCTCCGGTTTTTGCTGCAAGATCTTTCAGCATTGGAGGCATGGAATAACGTTGTGTCCATTCTTCAACTGTTTTTTTAAAACGTCTGTCCTGTGGCATTGTAAGTGTCAGTTTTTCTTCCGGAGCCCTTTGCATTTCATCCCAGAATACTTTTAAAAGATTGGTTTGATCATTTTTGAGAGCTGACCATTCCCAACAACAAATCCTTTCTATAATTTCTTTTAACAAGGTATTGACATGAAGAACTTTCAGATCCGGTTTTATATACTTTTTGGAATAATCTTCATCAAAATAAATGGATCTGTAGGGCACAATATTTCTGAAATTCACTCGATGAACTTCACGGGCAGGAATCCAAAGCATCCTGAACGGAGGAAGAACCAGCTGTCTGTCAGAAGTTGTAACCGTCATACAGCCGGATGGCGCATATAACAATTGGGCTTTTGTTGTATGAAAATGAAAACCAGAGTCATGCATCACCATGTCAGAAGCTATTCCAATTACTTTTTCCGGTATTGAATCTGCATCAAAGTATTGATTTTGTTTCAGCACAGCCATGTCCTATTTCTGATATTTTTTGTTTTTATATCATTATAAATATACAGTATTTTTTGGAAACTTTGCAGGAAAAAAAATGAAAAAGACAAATCCTATCTGGCTGCTGACGGTTCTTGTGATGCTTCCGCAGTTTGTGGAAACCATCTACAGCCCTGTTTTGCCCATGGTACAGGAACAGTTTCGAGTACATGAAGAAGCAGTTACCTTAACAATCAGTTTATATTTTATAGCATTTGCACTGGGTGTGGCATTCTGGGGAGTGCAATGTGACAGGATCGGAAGGAAAAAATCATTGGAATACGGCCTCATCACCTATGGAATCGGAACTTTGACTGCTGTTTTTTCTCCTGATTTTATAATCCTTCTTGGAGCGAGAATTATTTCTGCATTTGGAATTTCTGTAGGTTCCATTGTGACGCAGACCATTTTAAGAGACACTTTTGACAAAGATAATCTCAATAAAGTATTTTCCTGGATCGGAATCGGGTTATCCATAAGTCCAGTAATAGGAATGATTACAGGTTCAATACTGGCTTCCTCCGGCGGACATCAAGGTGTATTTATTACATTGTTTATCATAAGTATACTTTTTTTAATACTTTCCAGAAAAAAAATTTTAGAAACTCATCATTTCACAAAGGAAATTAACCTGAAGGTTTTGGTGAGCTTACTTATGCGAATGTTTCGGGACCAGGAAATCATCAGGTGCTGCCTGCTGATCATGAGCTTTAATGTTCTGTTATTTTCATACTATTCACTCGCTCCATTTATCTTTAAAGAAAATCATTATTCCTCTTATGTTTTTGGATACAGCAGTATAATACTGGCTTGTGGCACCTTTGCAGGAGCAAAGCTAAATAGATTTCTGTTACTGAAGAATATACATCCTGAATATTTAATTAAAATGAGTACATTTTCCACATTAGCTGCTTCTGTTTTTATCTGGATTCTGGCAGGTAAAGGAATTTATTTTATTATTCCCTATTTCTTCATTATTACGGCATTCAGCATTGCGATTCCCAATATTTTAAGTACTGCATTGATTCATTATAAGAACGAAACAGGGAGTGCCGGTGCTTTATTAGGATTAATTTATTATGTTCTGATAGGCTTAGGATTGGTAAGTATCGGATTTATACAGAATCTGGGAATTTCCTGTGTGCTGTTTTCAGGAATTGGAGTTTGTACTTTATTCTTCTTTGAAAATAAGAAACATTAAGTTTAACTATTTTTTATTAAACTTAATGTTTCAAATATTTTTATTCTTTTACTGTATAAAACTGTACAGTGCTTCAAAAAATTTCGGGTATACTTCTATATGAGGAAGATGACCTACATTATCAATCTCTACCAGCTTTGAACCTGCAATTTCACGTTGGGTTTTCTTTCCCAATTCCTGATATTGACCCATTTTCGGCTGAAGTTCTTTAGGTGCCCGGTCCTTTCCTATTGCTGTCCTGTCTCTTGTTCCGATAATAAGCAATGTGGGAACTTTAATATTTTTAAATTCATAACATACCGGCTGATTGTAAATCATATCTGAGGTAAGTGCTGCATCCCAGGCTACCTGAGGATACTCTTTATGAAGTGTCCATCCGGCAATTAAGTCAAGCCAGGGTTGGTATTCTTCCTTCCATTTGTTGTCGTAATAGAATTTCAGCTGATAATTTTTATAGGTTTCCGCTGTATTTTTAAGTTCAGACTGATAGGCCTGATCTATGGTCTGGTAGGCTGCAAAAGTCTTATAGTCTTCCAATCCGATCGGGTTTTCCAGAATCAGTTTCTGTACTTTTTCAGGGTATAATAATGTAAATCTGGTCGCTATCATTCCTCCCATTGAATGTCCCAGTACTATGGCTTTATCTATTTTCAGCTCATCCAGAACTGCTTTTGTATTTTCTGCCAGCTGCGAAAATGAAAACTGGTACGCATGAGGTTTTGAAGATTTTCCAAATCCTATCTGATCAGGAATCACTACTCTGAATCCTTTAGCAGAAAGATCTTTAGCCGTTCTTTCCCAATAAGCTCCGTTAAAGTTTTTGCCGTGGAGAAGCATAATAGTTCTTCCATTGGATTTTTGTGGCTGTATATCCATATAGGCCATTTTCAAATTTTCACCCTGAGACCTGAAACTAAGAAAATGTACTTCATAAGGATATTGATAATCAGAAAGCATTGCATCCAGAGGCTTTATCTGTGAAAATATAAAACCAGAGACCGACAAAGCAAATGCGGTCATTATATTTCTGATATGTTTCATGAGACTTTATTTTAGGGATTAAAATTAAAAAAACCGTTCCTTTTGGAGCGGTTTCAACTGTTATTTTTAGTTAAATATTTTTTATATAATTATGCCATTGAAACATCTTTTTCTTTTTTTGAAGGTAAATTCATCAAAACAATTGCAAAAAGAATCAGGACAATTCCTACCCACTGGATGAAAAATACTTTCTCTCCCAGCAAAACAAAAGCCATGGTAACGGAAACAGGAAGTTCCAGTGATGAAACAATACTTCCAAGTCCCAATCCTGCATTGGGAAATCCAACATTGAATAAGATGGGTGGAATAATCGTTCCAAAAAGGGCTAATACAAAGCCATATGTAAGGAATATTGAATAATTAAAGGGATGAATATGTTCTGTATTATCTGTAAAATTCAGGTATAAGGATTTTAAACCATCAAAATACATGGGTCCTATCTGAGCAAAGAATAAAAATGCAAATACCACTACTGAGCCTCCTGCCAGCATAATAATACTCTTCCTGAAAACCGGAAGATGAGTAGCCAGCGTATTAGAGGTGAACATCGTCAAAGTATATGAAGCGGCTGCCATAAGCCCCCAGAATACTCCGTGCCAGTCTAGTTCTATTTCCATATTAATAAGATTGGTTGCCAGAACTGTTCCCAACAAAACGATAACCACAGAAACCACTTTTCTTGCGTTGGGTAATTTTTTAGTAAGGATACTTTCTACCACTACACTGAACCATACCGACTGCATCAGTAATACAATAGCAATAGAAACATTGATATATTGTACCGCAATATAGTAGAATAAACTTGTTCCCCCCAAGGAAGTTCCTGCAAGCAAGAGCAATCTTACTTCTTTAGAACTTGGCAGCGATAATTTCTGCTTTGAGGTTAGGGTCTGAATAAAGTTGAGGATCAAAAGTCCTGTCAAACCTAATACGAATTGGGAAGTAGTTACTTCTGAGGTTGTAAAACCATCGTGATAAGCCATTTTTACAAAAGTGGCCAACATACCGTATATACTAGCTCCAATTCCTACAAATAAAACACCTTTTAGTATATTTTTCTTCTTCATAATTTTTTAACAGCCTGCAAAGGTACAACATATAAATTAAACCTATCTGAAGTGTTATGGTGATAGATAAATAAAATCGCCACAAGCAAGCTTGTGGCGATTTTGAGATTGTTTATAAAAGTAAATTATTTTTTAACCATTACTTTTGAAGAAGCTTCAAAACCAAGTCCTTTGATTTTAACCATATAAGTTCCGTTGACAAGATCACTTGTAGAAATTGCTTTCTTAGCATCCGGTGAAATTTTATCTTCAGAAGAAACCAGCTTTCCAGACATATCATACAGTTCTACGCTTATTTTCCCTAAAGTATTGCTTGGGAATTTAATATAGAATTCATCCTTGGCAGGGTTTGGATAGATAGAAATGTTATTGTTCTTATCTGCCTTTACATCATTGGTAGCCAATAAACATGCTTCCGGAACGTTAAAGTCCTGAACCTGGTCATTGATATTATTTTTAGCGCCTGCTGATGCATTCACTCCTAAACCTCTTCTTGCAAAAACTCCCCAGATCATACATTTATCCTGTCCCTGAGTAGTTGCCATCTCAGCTGCCAATATTGCATTTCTTCCATCAATAAAGCTAGGATTACAGCCCTGAAGTTTAAGAGCATCTGTTACTAACTGTAATACTTTTGTGCTTCCGTTTGGTGTCGCAGATAATACATCTGAAGCATAACCATATTTTTCAACATATTTCCAGTGAAGATCCCATAACATTGTTGCCCAGACAAAACCGATTGAGTGTACATCCGGAACAATTGCTGATCCGTTATTGTATTCCATTCCGTTGGTATTTCCGTATGTAAATCCGTTAACCGTTAAATTTGTAGAATATTTTGCAGGTCTGATACCGCCACCTGTAATAGGCTGTCCTATTGCATAAGTACCAGTACCTCTCGCTACTGTTGCATCGTCTCCAGCTTTGTTAGTCAGCATTAAAGCAAAGAAGTCAGACCATCCTTCTCCCATCTGCTCTTTACTTACTCCTGAATTCAGACAGTTGTATCCGGTACCTGTCATTCTGTTGGATATTCCATGACCATATTCATGGGTTACGATTCCGTTATCAAAGCTTCCGTCAGGAGTCATATTTCCTTTTAAGGTAACATTTACTGTGGTACTTGCCGCAAGCTGAGTTTTGATATATTCTCCTTCTGCATTGTTAATAAGTACCGAAGGAATCGTAATTGTCGGATCATTACCGGCCATATTTCCTATAGTAGCACCATTTGCAACGTTATTATATACAATAGCCGCTTTAGCTCCTGCATCCTGAAGATTTTTTACTTTAATAGCAAAGGAACATGTTCCTCTTTCAACCAGTCCTATTTTATTAGTCAATGAACTTGCAGGTAAAGCCGTACATCCATCTAAAACTGATGAAAGTGCTACATCTCCTGTTAATCCGTTCATAGGTAATGGATTACCGAACTGTGCAGTTCCGGCTCCCGGTGTACGAGTTACAGCCGCACTTGGTGCATTATAGAAAAAGACTCTTCCAACCGGAGACCAAAGATACATCTGCATTCTTCCATTATAACCATCCTGCCCTGAAGAGAAGTTCGCATTATTTAATCCGCTTCCATCCTGCGCCTCTGCATATACAGAATCATCATCTCCTCCAACAGGTCCGTTACCAAAATTGTTCTGCTGGAAATTTCTGGCAGATTCTGTAAATCCAAATTTATAGAAAATGTCATGAATTCTGTTATTCAGATAAAATAAATTTGTAATGGCAGCGTTCCTGTTGTTTAACGGAGTTTCATTGATGTTAAAAGGGAAATCAAAATTTCTTGTTGCCCCTCCGTCTGCCGGAGTTCCTGTAAGATAATCAGGTGCTGTTAAAGCTGTTCCAGCCGAATCTTCATAGGCAAAAACATTATTTCCTCTTGTAATAGTGTAATGATTGGTTCCGTCAGAATGCCATCCTTCAGGAGAAGCACTCAGTATCCAAGGGTTGGTAATAATTGATCTTGAACCAAAAGTGGGTGCCTCAATAGGCAATGGAAACACATTATATGAAGCATTATCAGGTAAAAGCAACGGAATATTATTATTCTGAGCTATATTATTCTGAGGCCCCGCCAAGGTATTTTCAAAATGATCGGCGTGGGTATATTCTGCATCGGATGAATAAGCATCGTGATGAAAATTACAAGATAATGTAAGATTATTTTTCAACAGAATATTTCCATTATTCGCATCTACTACAATATTCCAGTAATTAGGCGATTTTGGCTCCATTAAGGTATATTCATATGCCAAACGCAGGTTTCCGTTCTCATCAGTTGCATATACCAGTCTTTGATTCGCTGAAGTAGCTTTTTTCTGAGTTTTTTCAAGATACTCAAGAATAGTGAAATTCGCAATATCAGGATTCTTCAGATCTTCAGCAATCTTTTGAAGTGCTGTACTTTTACTGATAGCAGCTGTACCTGATGTAGATGCAGTATAATCTTTTACAAAATTATCTGTGTAGTAAACAATTTTATTGTCCTGAATCAATGCTGTTCCTACAGAACTGTATACCGGCAAACCGTTATAAGTCTGTAAAAATTTAACAACATTACCATTCAATGATTTTGAAGGATCTACATTATCAACAATAATATTATTCAGATCAGATTTTTTATATTCCCTTATCTTATTTTGAGAAATATAATCTTTAATCAGTTTTTCATTATCCTGCCCGAACAATATTGCCGGAAATACAGAAAATACCGCAAATAAAATAGGTAGAGCTTTATTTTTCATATCCATTATTAAAGCCGCTAATCTACAAATAATTCACATTACTTTAATAATTTTTATAGTAAAAATTAAAAAATAAATCTATAAAATAAAAAATACAACTATAAAATTAATTTACATATTTCTTAATTACGATAGCTTTGAATTATATTTATGCCTGCCACCTTATGCTTGCCATATTATTTATTTTTTATACAAACATTTACTCTCTATAAGTTAGTTTAACAAATAATACAAAACCACAATAGTCACAAAAGGTTTCATTTTAAAACACTTGAGTTCACTTAAGTAAGTTTAATATGATACCGCAGAAAACTTTTGTGCCTTTTATAGTTAAAATAATGATTATAAAAGTTTAAACAACCTCTATAAATTTTCGACACCAACAGAAATCAGTTTTTTCTATTTTACCTTATAGTTTTTGTTTTTGAAGGTCATATTACATTTTACACTCCTGCCCTATGCGCATAAAAAAAGCCGCTCATTTGAGCGGCTCCTTATTTATCAATGGTTCAAAGATTATTTACCTTCTTCCATTTTTCTTTTCAACTCTGCTAATGCATCGATGTCTCCAAGAGTAGATCTTTCTTCGTTGTTAGAAGAAGAACTTACGTTTCTAGAAGAAGATTCTTTAACGTTTTTCTTTTCTTCGTCTCTGAAGATACCTGTGTGAGATACGACTACTCTCTTGAATTCTTTGTTGAATTCGATTACTTTGAATTGAGCATCTTCACCTTTTTTGATTTTAGATCCATCTTCTTTCTCTAATAATCTTGAAGGGCAGAATGCTTCTACTTCAGCATCTTCGAATTGAACAGAAGCTCCTTTATCGTGAACTTCTACAGCTTTACCAGCGTGGATAGTTCCTTCAGCATATTTAGTTTCGAATTTATCCCATGGGTTTTCAGTCAATTGCTTGTGACCTAGAGATAATCTTCTAGCCTGGATATCTAATTCAAGAACTACAACGTCTAATTTATCACCTACTGCGCAGAACTCAGATGGGTGCTTGATTTTCTTAGTCCAAGAAAGATCAGAGATGTAGATTAATCCGTCGATACCTTCTTCTAACTCTACGAATACACCAAAGTTAGTGAAGTTTCTTACAGTTCCTACATGCTGAGATCCTACAGGATACTTAGCTTCGATGTTTTCCCATGGATCTTTAGACAATTGCTTGATACCAAGAGAAATTTTTCTTTCTTCTCTATCTAAAGTTAATACTTCAGCTTCTACTTCATCACCTACTTTTACGAAATCTCCGGCAGATCTTAAGTGAGTAGACCAAGACATTTCAGAAACGTGGATTAATCCTTCAACACCTGGAGCAATTTCTACGAATGCACCATAGTCAGCAAGAACTACTACTTTTCCTTTTACTTTGTCTCCTACTTTCATGTCAGCAGAAAGAGCATCCCAAGGATGAGCTTCTAATTGCTTCATACCTAACTGGATTCTTGTTTTCTCATCATCGAAATCAAGGATAACCACTTTTACAGTTTGTCCGTCTTCTAGGATTTCAGATGGGTGGTTCACTCTAGACCAAGAAAGGTCTGTAATGTGGATCAATCCATCTACACCTCCTAAGTCAATGAATACACCGTAAGAAGTAATGTTCTTAACAGTTCCTTCAAGAACCTGACCTTTTTCAAGCTGAGCGATGATTTCTTTTTTCTGACCTTCGATATCTGCTTCGATCAATGCTTTGTGAGAAACTACTACGTTTTTGAACTCAGGGTTGATTTTCACAACTTTGAACTCCATAGTTTTTCCTACGAACTGATCGTAATCTTTAATTGGCTTAACGTCAATTTGAGAACCAGGTAAGAATGCTTCGATTCCATGAACGTCAACGATCATACCACCTTTAGTTCTTGATTTAACAAAACCGTTAACGATTTCTCCAGTTTCGTGAAGCTCGTTTACTTTATCCCAAGCTTTAAGCGTTCTAGCTTTTCTGTGAGATAACTGTAATTGTCCGGTTTTGTCTTCTCTCTTGTCAACCATTACTTCTACCTCGTCACCTACTTTAAGGCCTTGGTTGTAACGGAATTCATTAAGAGAGATAACACCTTCAGATTTGAAGTTGATGTCTACGATAGCTTCTTTATCAGTTAATCTTACAACTTTACCAACTAAAACGTCATTATCGTCCAGGTTGTTTAATGATCCGTTGTAGATTTCTTCTAAATCGCTTTTTTCTTTTCTCGCATCTGCATCAAGACCTGATTCGAATGAATCCCAATCAAATTGTTCTGGTGCTACGTTTTGGTTTAATAAAACCTCTGCTGAATTTGTCTCTTTTGACATTTTCTAATAAAATTTGTATTCCTTCTTTTTTAACGGTTTGAATAAATGCAGATTAAAAAATACGGAAGTAATTAATTGTAAGTAATTTACCCTTCAAACCTTTTCGCCACAAAAGTGGGTGCAAAGATATGAATTTTATTTAAAATAAACAATAGATTCCAGCACGCTGACATCTAACTTATATATTTAAAAATCAACATCTTGATTAAAAGAACGCTTTGGATGAGCTCAGCATGACATTCTAATATTAACTGTCTTAAATTCAGAATGAAGCAATATCCGCTGTCACGCTGAGCATACACTGAAAGTTTACGAACGTAGTTCATGAGTATATATAATAAGTAAAAGACAAAATGAGATTCTTCATTTCGCTTCGCTTCATTCAGAATGACGGCGACATACAATTAAAGAAGAGCAACACTTTCCTCTCCCTCTCAAACTCTCTTACCCTAAACCCCTACCACTCTCAAACCCTCAAACTCCAAAATTCACTACCTTTGCAGCATGGAATTACAGCCGATCTATCAAAAACTGCAGATTCAGGATATGAATCAAATGCAGAAATCTACTTATAAAGCCTCTGAAAACAATACAGACATTGTTTTACTCTCTCCTACGGGATCCGGAAAAACGCTAGCCTTTTTATTTCCTGTTCTCAGGAATCTGAAAAAAAATGTTCAGGGTGTTCAGGCATTGATATTGGTTCCGGCCCGGGAACTTGCCTTACAGATTGAGCAGGTTTTTAAATCCATGGGGACAGATTTTAAAGTTTCTGTCTGCTATGGAGGGCATGACAAAAAAATTGAGGTTAATAATCTGATTGAAGCTCCTGCTGTATTGATTGGAACTCCGGGAAGAGTTGTTTACCACTTAAGAAATAACAATTTTGATCCGAAAACGATTAAAACGTTGGTTCTTGATGAATTCGACAAAGCTCTGGAACTGGGTTTTCATGATGATATGGAATTCATTTCCAATTCTCTAAAGGGACTTTCTCAAAGAATTTTAACATCTGCCACAGCTATGGATGAAATTCCGGCTTTTACAGGCTTAAAAGATGAAAAAGTAATCAGCTTCCTTAAAGAAAATGATATAAAACCAGACCTGCAGCTGAGAAAAGTGATGACTATTCCTGAGGAGAAACTGGATACGCTTTTCAATCTGGTTTGTAAAATCGGAAATAAAAGAACTTTGATCTTCTGCAACCACCGTGATGCTGTAGACCGTATTTCTGAACTTCTTCACCAGATGGGAATCGACAGAGAAACTTTCCATGGCGGGATGGAACAGGATGAAAGAGAGCGTGCATTGCTGAAATTCCGTAATGATTCTGCGAGAATCCTTATTACTACAGATCTCGCGGCCCGCGGACTTGATATTCCTGAGGTAGAATCTATTGTTCATTACCAGCTTCCTCCAAAAGAAGATGCCTTCATCCACAGAAACGGGCGTACCGCAAGAATGAACGCCAAAGGTTTTGTTTACCTGATCATGACTGAAGAGGAAAATTTCCCGTTCATTAAAAATGATACTCCTGAAGAAAGTGTTGCCGGATTTACCAGAGTTCCGCAAAAAACACCTTTCCAGACTGTTTACATCAGTGCAGGAAAAAAAGACAAAGTGAATAAAGTAGACATTGTAGGATATTTGCTAAAGAAGGGAGAGCTTCAGAAAGAAGATGTAGGAATTATTGAAGTAAAGGACACTACATCCTATGTTGCCGTTGCCAGAAATAAAGTAAATGCTCTTTTAAGAAAACTTCAGAATGAAAAACTGAAAGGTAAGAAAGTGAAAATGGAGATTGCTTATTAGACTTTCCCCTAAATTGTCATTGCGAACGAAGTGAAGCAATCTCATCTGTAATAAAAAGAGGTTGCTTCGTCGCTATGGCATAAAACTATTTAATCCCCCTCACCCTTGTAGGGAAAGTATATACAGATTTTGAGGCAGTAATGAACAGAATATCATTGTTTTTTCCTCCAAAAGCCACGTTGGATGTCCATTTCTCAGGGATAGAAATATGATAGATTTTCTTTCCCAAACGGCTGAAAACATGTACACCGTCTCCTGTCAGATAAAGATTTCCATGCTTATCCAGCTCCATTCCGTCTGAACCCATTTTACAGAACAGTTTTTTCTCAGACAATTTTCCTTCTCCCAGTATATCATATACATAGGTTTGTCCGGCGTCAATATCAGAAATATATAATTTCTTTAATTTCTCACTTCCTACAATTCCATTGGGCTGTGTGAATGTATCCAGTTTGGTGACTTTTCCTGTCCTATCCCTGTAATAAAGGCTTTTATGCTGGATTTCCTGTTTAAAGCCTATCCAGTAGTCTCTTTCATACAAAGGGTCTGTAAAATACATTCCTCCAAATTCATCATTCCATACATCATTGGGACCGTTCAGTCTTTTCCCTTCAAAACCTTTTAGCAGAATTTCTACTTTTTTATCTTTGGATATCTTCCAGATCTCTCCCTGATCGTCTGAACAGGTAATCAAATATCCATCTTTATCAAAGTGAGTTCCGTTGGCCCTTCCTGTTTTATTTAAAAACTCTATCACCTTATTGCTTTTCCAATCCCAATAATAAATCTTATCATTAGGCTGATCGGTGAAATAAACATTCCCTTCTTTATCTGCTGATGGTCCTTCTGTGAAACTGAACTTGTCGGAAACCCTTTCCGGCTGTACTCCTTCATAAAACATTTTACTATAATTTACTGATTGACAGTTTACCAATGCGAAAACCAAACCAATCATATTTATTTTAAAGATATTCTTCATACTTCATTTTTAATGCTGCAATTTACGATATGGGCCAAAAGTATCAAAATATTTTCCCATATTGATACAATAAAAACAACAGAGACAAAATGTCCTAATTATCCTATTTTGGAAGTAGATCATATTAGTAATAAAAAGATATAATCCGGAGCTTTGCAATAACAGAATCGATCATTTTTTCATAGAAACATCAATCTGAAAATAAGACCGGTCAGGATGAAAATTGTACCAAAATACTTTATAGCATAAACAATGAGCGCAGAGTCCAACAATATCAAGTCTTTGGAAATTGAAAATGAAGATTTCAGAAATTCCGTAGGAACCATGGATGAAACCGGGAAAAGAAAATGGATTTTCCCAAGAAAACCAAAAGGAAAGTATACCAACTACAGGAATTACACCAGCTATCTTCTTCTTGCTATTTTCTTTGGGCTGCCTTTTGTAAAGATCAATAATAATCCTTTTCTTCTCATTAACGTGATCGACAGAAAGTTTTTTATCCTTGGACAGCCCTTTTATCTGCAGGATTTTTTTATCCTAGCTTTAGGCGCTGTAACTTCTGTTATTTTTGTGATGTTGTTTACGGTCGTTTTCGGAAGAATATTCTGTGGCTGGCTGTGTCCTCAGACTCTTTTTATGGAAATGGTTTTCCGCAAAATCGAATACTGGATTGAAGGTGACCGAAATAAGCAGATGAAGCTGGACAGACAGGAATGGGATGCAGAGAAAATACGAAAAAGACTGACGAAATGGTCTGTTTTCCTTTTAATTTCATTGGTTATTTCCCACTTTATGTTCATGTATATTGTAGGATACGAAGAGGTTTTCCGCATTATGAGTGAAGGACCTGAAGGCAACTCACTGAAGTTTATAGTTATGATCTTCTTTACGCTGGCGTTTTATTTTGTTTTCGCATGGCTTCGTGAGCAGGTTTGTACGCTGGTTTGTCCTTACGGAAGACTGCAAGGAGTATTGATTGATAAGCAGACCATCAATGTATATTATGATTTTAAAAGAGGTGAAGGCCGCGCAAAATGGAGAAATAACGAAGACAGAAAAGCGGCAGGAAAAGGAGATTGTATAGACTGTAACCAATGCGTTGTGGTATGCCCTACAGGGATTGATATCAGAAACGGACAGCAGCTGGAATGTGTGAACTGTACAGCCTGCATCGATGCCTGTGATGAAATCATGGAGAAAGTTGGTTTACCTAAAGGGCTGGTACGTTATGCCACAGAAGCTGAGATTGAAAACCAGGATAAATTCCGCTTTACGCCAAGAATGAAAGCAACAACCGTTATCCTTGCGTTGTTAATTGGATTCCTGGGATTTTTAATGTACGACCGTGGTTCTATGGAAGCCAAATTCATCAAACCGGCAGGTTCTACATTCTTTGTTAAAAACGGTAAAATCACCAACACTTTTATTTATACCCTTCTGAATAAATCCAACGAGAAAAAGACCCTTACCATTAAAGTGATCACGCCCACGAATGCAGAAATAACCTACTTCGGTTCTGAAAAAATCATATTGAAAGGGGATCAGATCCTGAAAGGAAACATCAACATTTCCTTTCCTGAAGACGAAATTAAATTCTCAAAACAAAACATGGTTATCGGAGTATTTGATGAAAAAGGACAGCTGGTAGATTCGTTTGAAACTACTTTTGAAGGACCGTTTAAGTTGGCTCTTTAGGCTGCAGGTGATAGGTGATAGGTTGCAGGGATTAGAAAAGGTAGTTGATATTTCCCTAATTCCCCTCCGCTGGAGGGGTGGCGAAAATTCAAAGAATTTTTGACGGGGTGGTTTTCAACAGTCTCTCTCCCAAACTTTAAACCTTACACTTTAAATTTTACACTCATTAAGCCTTATATTTCCTCATAAACTGCGTAGGAGTCATTCCGGAACTTTTCCGGAATACTCTTACAAAGTAGGAATATTCTTCATATCCTAAACGAAAAGCAATTTCTACGAGGCTTTCATCCAGATACATGAGCATTCTTTTGGCTTCCAGTACTACTCTTTCTGTAATTATATCAGTAGCCGTTTTCTGAACAACAGTTTGCACAATCCTGTTCAGATGTTTGGATGAGATACCTAATAAAGAAGCATAATAGGTAATGGATTTATGTTTTGTGAAGTTTTGTTCAATCAGATTTTCAAAATCCTGATAATGTTTAAAATAAGAAAGTCCTGCAGCAGAATCCATTGTATCAAAGTCCCTTGAAAACAACCTGGCAGCATTGATGAAAATCTGAGACATCAATGATAAAATCAGACCTTCTTTCATGATACTTTTAGTCTGATGTTCTTCCCCCAATTCCTGAAATAAGCTAATATTTTTCTTAAGCTCACCAGCATCCAACTGCAGTTTTCTCGGAAAAGATACAGACCCGAAAAAGGGAAAATTTCTGAGTTTCTGATTTACATAATGCATTTCATAAAACTCCTGGGAACAAAAGAAAATATACCCATCAATATCCTCCGAAAGCTCCCAGCTGTGAATCTGTCCCGGCGACAGAAAGAAAAGGCTGCCTTCCGAAACTTCATACCTTTGAAAATCTATTTCATGCCCCCCTGTTCCTTTGGTAAAAAGAACCGCAGCATAGAAATCATGTCTGTGAGGCTTTTCTATATGACGATGTCCCACCACCAAATGATTCTTCATTGTGTTAAAATAAAAATCTGAAGTATTTTTACCCGCCTGAAAAAGGTCAATATGAAGAACAGAAATCGGATTCATTTATATGTATATATCGTAAGCATTCACAAATTTAGACAAAAAAGAACCAGTTTATCATGATCCTTTATATCTGCGACAACAAACATTGTTTCTGAATGATAAATTTAACCCCATAAATACCTTTGAAACAAAGTATGACCGCACTTTTTACAATATATTTTGGATTAAACTTTAAAAAATTTTTATCTTTGAAGTTTAGGAGTTGTAAAATGAAAATAAATTTACCTGATAAACTGTATTATTCTATAGGAGAAGTTGCGAAAGCATTCGATGTAAACACTTCATTAATACGTTACTGGGAACAGGAATTCCCGATTATCAAGCCTAAAAAAAACAGAAAAGGAAACCGGTATTTCACTCCTGAAGACATCAAAAATCTTCAGATGATCTACCATCTGGTAAAAGAAAAAGGATACACGCTGGACGGTGCCCGCATCGCTCTGACCACCAACAGTAAAATTTCAGAAACCATCACTCTGATTGACCGCCTGGAGTTTGTAAAAGCTGAATTGATAAAGCTGAAAGAATCTCTAGGAGAAAGAGAGGAAGAATAAATGGTTTTATGTAAAATCTATCAGAAAATACAATCATCAGCCACTTTCATAAGATACGATCCCCCTTCATCAACTCCTTCTACCCCCTTGGATAAGGGGCTATACCCGGTTATATAAGGGACTGAAGGGCGTTCCATAACGGTCTCCAGCTGCTTGAGTAAAAGGCTGTAGGAAGTTATGAAAACGTTTGAGGCGGTTGTAAAATAGTTATACCTATTTGATAAAGTGCCCGGAGATACTTACCAAAGTGTGTGAAGGCATTTCTTAAATGGCTTCAGGCAGTTTACGAAATGGCTATAACCAATTAATGAGCAGCTGCAGACACTTTCTATAGTGGCCAAAAGCACTTCCGAAGCTGCTGAAGACAGTTGATACACCAGTTCCAGACACTTTAACAGGTATAACAGG
>NZ_FTMT01000039.1:0-13571 GCF_900156015.1 Chryseobacterium sp. RU33C
GATTTATCAGTCCATCTTCTTCTTTTCACATGGAGTTTTACGATTTTACCACGTAATGGATAATCATCTACAATAATTTCAGGTAAAAAGCCCTTAGATTCCAGTAGTCTTTCTTTGAATTCATCAGGGAGGTTACTTTTTTCTTCAAAATAGATATGAAGTTCTGCATCATGAGGTTCTGCTTTGAGGATATCAAAGTGCTCAACTAAAAATTCCGGAAGTAATAATTTAAGAAGTTCGTGATCGCTTAACATTAGGCAAAGATAAAGCTACTTAACATTCCCCCCAACTTTTGAGACTGATCCCATTAAATTATTGAAAGCTTAAAACCATTGGGGAGTGGAAAAGATTCCCTGAAATCTGTATATAGAAACGAAAAAAGGACCTTCGAAAAAGTCCTTTGTAGCCCGTAGGGGAATCGAACCCCTCTTACCAGAATGAAAATCTGAGGTCCTAACCGATAGACGAACGGGCCTTCTATCTTCCATTACTGAAGTAATGTGTTAGCTTTGTTTTAGTAAGTATCAACTCTTATTGTAGCCCGTAGGGGAATCGAACCCCTCTTACCAGAATGAAAATCTGAGGTCCTAACCGATAGACGAACGGGCCGGTTAGATTTATTTTAATATAGCTTTTTCTACTTTGATCTTTATAAAACCACCGTTATTACAGTGGTCTTATAAGATGTAAGTAGCCCGTAGGGGAATCGAACCCCTCTTACCAGAATGAAAATCTGAGGTCCTAACCGATAGACGAACGGGCCAGCTATATTGTTACGCTAATTTATTAACGTGCTTTGTTAATTTGCTTTTCAAGTTAGCTGCCTTGTTTTTGTGGATAATATTTTTCTTAGCTAATTTATCCAATAAAGCGATAACTTTTGGCAATTGTTCTGTAGCAGCAGCTTTGTTCTCTTCATTTCTTAAAGCTTTTAAAGCTGTTCTAGCAGTCTTGTGGTAATATCTGTTACGAAGTCTTCTAGTTTCGTTTTGTCTGATTCTTTTTAGTGCTGATTTATGATTTGCCATATCGTTTAAATGTGAGTGCAAAACTATAAACTTTTTTTTAAACTACCAAATTTATTTTTAAAAAATTTAATTTTCTTCTGATAGGTACTTTCTAAGTTTATTTATTGCCTGTTCTATTTTTAAATTTTCTTGTTCTTTCTCTAATTTTTTGATCGTATTTCCCAGCATGATCAGTGCATTATTCCATTCTCCAGTGGTATTGGTGAAAGTAAGTCCGTCAATTGTTACTTCAAAAGCAACCCTTTCTCCAGTCCTGTAAAGCCTGAAACTGATTTTATCATCTCTGCCTGTAATCCCGCCTTCATTGATTTGTAAATCGTAACTTTTTGGGTTAGAGTGGATTTTCTTAAAAAGCAATTTCGCTTCTTGTATTTTTAAATCCGGCATGATATAAAATTTGATAGTCTGCAGAAAACTGCAAACAATGATTTATCAATAATATTTTTCATCAGTGTGACCATATTGGTGTGACCAAATATGGTAAAATTTTTGCAAATATAATGCTTTTGTAATATATAAAGAAATAGAATAGCCTTTAAAAAAAAGTTAAGACTTTCCGGAGAAAAACGGTCTTTTTATATTGCTGTGAAAATAGTGTGTCCGAATATGAAATGCAGAAAATGAGCTAAATATAAAATATTTATTTGATATCCAGATTTTAAGTGTTCCCTCTGAGCATGAATAAAATTGAAAATAATAAGGAATAAAAACATCATATCCCATCGGTTTTTATATAAAAATGATGGGATATTTATTTACATTTTCTTTTCCGGCATTGACCAGGTATGACTTAGTATTTTCCAGATAGAATTCTCTAAGATTCAGGTAACAGAATATTTTTCTGTTCCTAAAATTTTATGATCAGACAGCTGTAGATCTTTGAATATACCATATTCAAATGCTAAATCAGGATGTACAATCAAATTTTCAGGTTAAAAAAAACATCTGCTTTTCCTAATCCTGATCTCATCATTTCGAGAATGTTTTCATTACCTTGAACAGTGGGTTTGTTGGGAGGGGATATCAGTGCTTTTTCAGAATAAATGCCTTTAAATGCATCTGGATTGGCTGAGTGCCATGTTTCTGTCCATATTTGCATGGTAGGAGAATGAATCATTATGTAAATTATTAATCGGTTAAAAAGAATGGAAGTGGTAATGAGTTATTTTCGCTGGAGGTAAGCAAATCCGGCATCGGTTGTTCCGCCTGCCGATAAAATGGCGATATTCAAATGAGCGATTGCCTCTAAATATCTTGCATTTTTAATACCTCCAACAATGAGTCCTTCAAAACCAATACTGTCAGCTAGCTTTTTTATTGTCCAAGATGCTTCTAAATCATCTGACGCTATAAAAGCAGTTAGCTTCTGCCCATTGATTACGCGCTTTTCATCTTTCATGACATCTGCAAAAATAGTGTTGAATGCTTTTACTACTTTGCTTTCAGGAAGCAATCGCGAGGTCTGTTCTCCACTGCTGTCTTCCCCTAAAGGTATAGGGGACCAATCTTCAAGATGGATAACGTTGGTAATATCTACCACAATTTTGTCTTTTAAGCTTTTTTTATTGGCTGTTAAAACTTCATTCATCACAGAATAAGGAATCGCGAAACAGACAATATCTCCAAAATCACAGGCTTCTGAAACAGAAAGCTGCTCCCCATTAGGGGTAGGGATTCCATATTTCACGTGATGTCCTGCCTGTACAAACATTTTTCCAAGGCTTGATGCTACATTTCCTGCACCAATAAAACTGATATTCATATATTTCTTTTTTAATTGTACTACAAAATTGTATTTTTGCAGGATAATAACCAAATGGTAGGTAACTAACAAAAAGGTAAGTATGAGAAAAAAAACATCCACAAATTTTGAAAATGAACGGTTTTTAGAATTGAACTGTCCGTTTATAACCACACTCAGATTTATTGGCAAGCGTTGGAAGCCGGCGGTATTGTGGAAGATAAATAATGGTTTTGTAAGATTTAACCAATTGAAAAAAGAATTGCCTTACATTAGTGATAAAATGCTTTCAGATACTGTTGCCGAATTGGAGACTGATGGAATCATTCAAAAGAAAGTTTTTGATGAGATCCCGTTACGAGTTGAGTATAATGTGACAGAATTTGGAAAAGGACTTTTGCCTGTTTTATCAGAAATGGACAAATGGGGAGAACAAACGATTAAAAAAATTAAATTGTAAGATATGATCAAGTTCTATTCAATAAAAAATCTCTGATCAATAAGATCAGAGATTTTTTTATACATTTCGGTAGCCTATAGGGGAATATCGCCCAACGACCTATTTAATTAATATTCAATAATTTACATTTTTCTTTTATGAATCAGGGACATTTTGGGGACTTGTGTCTTAGTTTGATCTTAATTCTCTAAAGAAATATGTATTTGCAAAAATATGGAATTTTTCTATTATTACAAGCAGAGTTAACTTAAATGTGTTGTATTCATATAATGTAATGTTTTTCAAAGAAAGTGTAAAATAAAATCTAGGCGTTCATAAATAATATAATTTTGGCATGGTTTTTGATATTAGGACAATTAGAAGGTTAAAAATTATTCTTTATCAAATGGATAATATAACTTGACTTTCATTAATTATTTTGATGAATAAAAATCAAAATAGTGTAAAAAACCTATGAATGTTACATTAGCATTGATAGGTTTTTTGCTTTAAAGACGATAATTGATGGTTTTATTGTCTAACAGGAGAATTATGTCCTTAAAGTAAAAATTGAATTAAATTATAATAGAAAAAGAATAATAGACATATAAAATTTAAGATAGATTGAAGACCTTTTGAATGAGAGGTTTTTTTTTTATACCCAAAAATTTATTATGTAATGATAATTAATAAATAAAATAATATAAAAATGAACAAAAACATTGAAAATTCAAATGTTATTACTGCGCTTACACAGTTCTTAGCAGCTTTCTCTTCAGTGAATACTTCTGACGAGAAAATGAATGTAATTCTTTCTAAAATAGAAAGTATTGAAAAAGTATCTTCAAATACGGAAGAAGAATATTTATTAACGAATGAAGTATGTAAGATTACGAGAAAGTCAAGACCTACTATTATTGATTGGCGTAAAAAGGGTATTCTAAAACCTTTTGGTAAATCAGGGAGAAATTATCTTTACAAAAAAAGTGATGTGTTGAATTTTATTAGTAATTCAGGGAAGTTTTGTAACGCTTAACATGTTTTGAACAAACAAATTTTAATTAATGCACCAAAATCAAATGAAATATTATGAATAAAATCTTAACAAATTATTCTAAGCCTGATATAATATGAGGTTTTAGAGTTACAATCAATAAAAGTCTGAACATTCTAGGCACTTTCAGACTTTAAAACGAAAATTTTAAAGTTAGTCTATAATCTGCAATGGAAAATCCCTTTGTATAGGGTTTCTATTGCCTAAAAATTAAACAATTATGTTCAGGCATATATATTTAAACGAATTAAAAGAAACGGGAGCTAATGCTCCTATTTTCATTAAAAATAGTGATGTGAATTTTTTATATAACCTTAAAACTGCTTAAAATGTTAGATAATATAAAACTACAATTCAAAGATAAAACCGTTGTAGAAAAGTGGTTAAATGCTAATGGGGATAAATTTCCTAAAATACAGAGAAAACACATCACTACAAATGTTGCAGAATCTAAAGAAAAAACTTTAGTAGAAAAATGGTTAGATGTATTTAAGAATAAAATTCCAGCTTTGCAGAAAAAGAAAACAACGGAAAATAAAGCCTCATTTACCACTTATCCTATAATAGCTGATATAGAGAATCTAAAATTAAGAATAAGCGAAAAAATAGCCGTTTTAGAGGGTTCTATACATAAGTATTTTAATTATTTAATGCATAATGATTTAAGCAGTAGGGGTGATGATGATTACAGTCATTTAGAGGATAATAACTATAATGATTTTTACCATACGCAGATTTTACAGGCATTGGAAACATTACAGGAATTTTTTGAGGGACTGGATTTAAATGATGCGACCATTACAGAGCTAGAGTTCGGTTTCAATTTAAAAGTGGAACATGATCCAGATCATTATATCAACTATAATTTTCTTCTGTATGATTATAAAGCTCCAACGAGTAATTATAATGATGCTAATACAGGCTTTGTAAAATTCTTACATAGTAAATTTGGCTTTAAGGTGTACAGTAAAAAGAAACAAAAACAGTTACATACTAATATTATGAGGGTGGAGATTGTTTTAAAATCTAATCATTTAAGGGAACTGGGAATAACTCAGTTTGATGATTTACTTGCTGATAGGAGTATAGAGAAATTGTACACATATTTTTGTGAGAAAATGGATAATTTTATTTTGACAGATAACAGAAATCAAAAGGAAGGTCTAGCAGAAAATGTAAAACTAGCGATTGGAAATTATTTAGAACCCTCATTTTGGCGTGATTTAAAAGGTAAACCTAACATTAATAGGGTTAAACAAGCGTTTCAAAAGTTATTGGTGGATAATGATATGTTGCAAACAAAAGCTTATTTTAAAGACCTCTTGGATAGGAAATATGAACAGCTATTTTATGGGGTGGTGGATGATGATATACAAGATATAGAATAGTATAAATGATTGATTATTCAACAATGTATGTATTGAAAAACCAATCGTTTGTATCATAAAACCAAAATGATTGGCTTTACCTGTCTGTGGTAGAACCAATCATTTTAAGTTGAAGATATTAAGTGTAATTACTGTTTGGTAAAAATCAAATCTTTTGTTTCTGGCAAATATATAGTTTTGTCAGTTCCTTGTGGACAATCTCCTGTTGTGAAGACCATATCATCAGGTCTATATTCCCAAGATATTTGAGTATTGTTGATTTTTTTTAGATAGATATCTCCCCATCCTACATGGCAATTTGTTCCACTATAATAAAGAATTACAGTATTTAGTGTTGGACGTGTTCTTGTACTATATAATTCAATATTAGGGATGTTATTATTTTTAGTATCCTGCAAAATTGTTCCAGAAGAATTTTTGACTATATATTTCACTACTAATGCATCCATATAAAAATTTTTATGTGTACTTTCTTCAAGTTTGTTTTCAACTTTCGTAATGTATAAAGTAATTTCATTTCCTCCGTAACTTGCTTTATAAGTTCCAATATACGGGGCTAATTCATTATTTAAATCCTTGACATAAGCGTTTGGTGGGATATTTTCCAGTAAAGTATTTAAAGGAAGCTGTTGAGCGTTACACGATATTGTATTTGCAATTAAACCAAATATTATTGCTGTTTTAAAATATATTGTTTTCATAATGTTGTTTTTTAAGGACATGTTGTAGCTATTGTACTATTTCCATTGCTATCCAATGTTATATTTTGTACGGTTCCATTATCTTGTATCTTTTGAAGATTTACTTTTCCTTCCATTCCCATATTTTTTAAAGTATCAAAAAATAATTTTTCTAATCCTTTGTCATTTAATTCACCATTTGAAAAATTAACTAAAGTGGAGTCATTAGATAACTCTTTTTCTCTTCTTCTGAAATCTTTAATTAATTTAGCTAAATCATATTGGTTCTTATACAGAAAATCTGACAGTTCCTGAGTAGTTCCACTAAAATTAATCATATAATTAAAATATCTATAACCATCTGGACATGTTGAGCATTTTTCAGAACCAAACATTCCCATAAAACCATCTGCAGTATTTCCATTAGGTTGTGCCATTGCGAAATCCAGCATCTTTACAATATCAGGAGGAGAAAGCATCTTAATGCCTGTAGGGGTATGGTTATGGTATCCTCCTTGGTATCCAGCGGTATCTCCCAATTCAACGTCATGTCCTCCTCCAGGGATTGTTACTGATGTAGTTCCGTCAGCTTTTATTTTAACTCCTATCTCGCCGCCTATTTTAGATTGTGTTTTAAGTTCACTGACTTTTGCTTGAACTTGTGGACTTGCTAAAATAGCTTTTGTTTTTGTGCAAGGATTGGTTGAAGTGGACGGGTTACTACCTGTTCCTCCTCCTGTTGGATAATCATATCCTCCCCCACCATCCTGGCATGTTCCATCTGATGATACAATACCTACACATTCGGTTATCTGAGAGAATGAACATCTTGTAACATGATATGTTTCCCAATGTCCTGACCCACTTGAAGGGTCAGGATTAGCTTCACTATCAGGAAGCCATACAGAATAAGAAAGTGTAGAACAAGTTAACTTTGATGTTTCTTCATTAACTGTCTTTGCTACTTTTTTCAATCTGGAAGAGAGTAAGTTTTGGAAAAACATGATATCAGGTTCAGAAAAAGTATAAACAAAGTAAACTTTGTCCTGATGTCTCGGAACCTGTAATACAGATACCACTTTTCCGTTCTCTACTACAGGAACCATCAGAAAACTTTCGTCATACCTGTTTGTTGTGGTAGAATAGCTCCAATAAGGAGTTCCACTGTTTTTTTTGATTTTAAATTCGTTTTCCTGATAGATTTTCATTACATTTTTAATGTACTTTTCATCTTCTTTCCATAAGCTTTTAGAAGTGTATTCTTTAGAAGTCGGATCTGACAAGGCTAATGTTTCATCATGAATACAGGAGTACATTGACGTTGCGAATGCTATTATTAAAAATAGTCTCAAGATGATTTTGTTTCTCATAAATGTTTTTTGATTTTGTAAATTAAATAAATTTTTCTTAGATGTGTTTTCATTTTTAATAATTGTTTTTCATATTGTTATGTTTTAAATTAATGAAATAAATTTTAGCTTGCAATTTAAAAAAATCTTTGATTCAAGGAGTAAGTGTTTTCTCCATATTTTGAATTAATACCTTTCTTTTTTTACAAATCTATATCTGCGGGGCGACAAAACTTGACGTATTAAAACTTACTTTTTCTGTGTTAAATTATTTTTCATTGTATTAATAGTAAGCTTCAACCCTAACATAAGGTAGTAAATGCTACCTGCATACAGAATAAGGAATGAAAATAGTGTCAAAATAATTGAGACATCATCCCAAATGCTATATGGCTTAAATTTAATTGCTGGAAAACAAGTTGTTTGCGCTTGTAATTGCAGTATCATTTTGCATTATTAAATGGATTTTTCCCCTCACGCATAAAAACTGTTCCCATCTTTTGATATTGAATAGGTTGTCCTTTTGCACAAACCGTATAAATCCCACTTCCAAAGCCATTTTGCGCTCTGATTATGGTTACCTCTTTTTCATCAACTCCGTTGTCAATGGCAACAAATTTCTTTAATCTGTTATTTTTGATTGGTTCTTTGAAATCTTTCGGCAAATTACATTCTTTAGCTGTTTGCGTTTCTTTTGGTTTTTCTTCCTGTGCGAAATAAAATGTTGGTAATGCGAACATTAAAGTAAAAATTAATTTTTTCATAATACTTAATTGTTTTAAAGGTTAATTTGTAATATTAGTAGGCTAATAACCCCCATTATTATCAATAAAACTCCCATACATCCACTTTGCGAGCTGTTGTTTATATAGGTTGTAGGGGATTGAAATGTTTTTTTTTCAGAATTATATTTATTGATAACACCTTGAGGATTTAAACCACTCATAAATAATGGCTTATTACCGATCTTTTCTTCAAATACTTCGCAACATTCTTTTGCGTAAATGTAAATTGTAGGGGTAAACATGAGACGTGCTATTGCTCCGTCAAGGGGATACTTGTCTTCTCTCCAAAATGCAATTTCACCTTTTCCACCAATCATTTTGTAAGCATTTATCAAATGCGGATTAGGTTTTAGGTCGCCAAACATAATGTTTTTATGAAAGTCCTTGTTAAGAAGGTGTTTTGTTTTGCTTACAAACTCCCAATATTTCATGTTTGGTTTTTTCTCAATCCATTCAGTATGGTTGTAACTGATGTCGGCTTCCATGAAAAGAGTTGTAGCAATCTCTTGAAAGTTCTTTTGCTTTTCTAATTCGATGATTTTGTGTAGATACCCCATTTTATAATGTATTATAAACGACAAAGCGTGAGCTATTCACACTTAGTTAGAAGGTATTTGGCGTAACCTACACACAGAAGCAGAACGCCCACGCCATAGGGGTGGGTGTCTAACTTTTGCTCCGTGTGTTTTCAAAATCGCCAAATTTTTCTAACAAAGCAATAAGCTTTACACTTATTATTTTCGTTGATGTCTATGCGCAAAACTACAAATTTTGTGCCTATATAGTGTTAAAAATCAAATGTTAATTGATTTTTATTATTAAAATCAGTATTTAAGTACTTGATAAAACGTGATATATGGTGTTTTTCTATAAAATGATATTTTGGATATGATTCTTTTATAGACAGAAGTCGTTCAATAGCATTTTTATAATTGTCTTCGAGGTAACCTATTCTCCTACTTAAATAATGTGAGGTATTCTCTGTAAGTTCACAATTAAAAAGCTCCCTTAAATAAATTGCTCTTAAAATATTTGCTTCTATTGAAGGATTTTTTAATTTATAAGGGGGGCTTTCTTGTAAAATATTAAGTTTATTACTTTCTAAAAATTCTTTATAATATCTTAGATTAAGATGAAGTTTATTAAGATTAATAACTAAAGAATCATAGTTATAGAAACAGCCTTTTGCAATGCTATTTAATTTGTCTTCCTCATTCAATTTTACCAATTCGTTCTTAAAGGCCCAATTACTTGAAATAGTCCATATATCTGCGTCGATGGATTTAAGTTTAACTTTCACACCACCATGTCTATTTATTGAATATTCGAAATCGAAATCTGATAATATTTTGATTAGTGATTCTTTTTCAATATCTACTATCACATCGATATCTCTACTAGGTCTATTATTCAGGAAGTCTCTTAAATATCCACCTACAACATAAACTGAACCGAGCATAAAAACTTCATAGAAAAAATGTAAAAAGTTTTCATGCTTCATTTGTTCCTTGAAGTGATTAAAAAAAGGTTTTTTTATATCATTTAGGTCAAACATTATAATTTTATTCCTGTTAGCTCTTGGTATAAATTAATTGCATATGTATCTGTCATACCTGAAATGAAGTCAACAATCATTTGTAGTTTTTTATATTCCTGATTGTCATACTTTTCTATATTTTCATAAACATATCTGTGGCTGGAAGAAATTAACTTATAAATCCTCGCTTCATAAGTGTTTCCTGAGCTTTTGAATTTTTCGCTCATAGATGCTTTAGTGAAAATATCTAACAGACCATTAATAGCTTTCCAACCCGCTATTTCTTTTTTTACAATATTTTTGTCATCAAATACAATAGTTTGCAACTCTTTATATGCAGTTCTAATGTCTTTTGCATTTGATATATCTATAATCTCATTTTGCAAATTCCCATTCATTATATCGTCATAATTTTCTACAAAAGAATTTATTATTTCCTCAATCATTATCTGTTGAGTACAAATCCTAAATCTTTGAATTGCAATGGAATCATCAATGATTTTATCCTTATATATAGCAATCAATTTATCTAATTCTCCGATTACTTTTTCTTTATTTTGCTCAAGTTTTGAATCAAATAATTCTCTTACATCATGTAAATTTATGATTCCAAGTTTTATGCTATCTTCAATGTCAGCCGCACTGTAAGCAATATCATCTGCTGCTTCCATTAAATAAACCACAGGATTTCGCTTGCCTGATAACTCTAAATATGTATTTATTTCATTATATATATCAGTTTCAGTTACAAAATATCCGAATTTCTTCTTTGCTATTTCGGGATGTCTTTTACCTCTGTTCCCTTCTAAAGAATTTGACGGATATTTAATAGCTGAACTTAATGTAGAAAATGTTAAATTATAACCATTTGGACTTCCGAAGTAATAAAGTTTTGATAGGATTCTCAATGTCTGAACATTTCCATCGAAATTCTTAAAGTCTGATTTTTCTAAATCATTTAATAAAGGATTATCACCTTTACTTTTTTCATAGGCTTTGTAAATTTCTGAATCAAGAAAGGTACTGAAAAAATCTTTTACAGCTTCCTCTCCAAAATGTCCGAAAGGTGGATTTCCTAAATCATGAATTAAACCTGAAACACGCAGTAATGAACTTAAAAATCCTTTTTGATTAACATCTATCTCACCCTTTTCAATCAAAATATTTTCTATACTTTGCCCAATTGAACTGGCAATGTATGAAACTTCCATTGAGTGAGTTAACCTTGTTCTAATATAGTCACTTTGTTCTAATGGGAATACTTGTGTTTTATCCTGAAGTCTTCGTATTGGAGAGCTTGAGACCAATCTCCCATAATCATTCTCAAACGGGTTTCGACCATCAGATTTAATTGTTTCTGATTTACCCCTAAATCTTTTTTCACTTAGTATTAAATTCCACTTATTTTTATAATTCATATTTTTTTATTGTTAAGCTAAAATAGTAATTTTTTGTCCTATTCCCAATAATGAATTGGGTTTATTAAGGTTAGAAATTATTTAATTAATATCATTTTCATATGCTTCGATAGAATACCTATAGTAGTCTTGAGGGGAGGGGGTAAGGCGAGTTTTTGCTATACCCCCCACCTTTGAAAAGTCAGTTAAAAGTTTTCTGGCGGTCTAAAAACCTCAACACTTTTTTTGAACATTTTTAGACTACGGGGTAGATTTAGAACACTTTTCAAAACCTGTCACACGCTTTCAAAATATTTTTGCTATTTCATTGAATATCATCCTATTTTTAGAACATATGGCACAGTTTTCGACTACTATAAACCAACAAAAAACCCCATCAATACTACTAATATTGAATGGGGAAGTGTAAAAAATTCTAACGCTAATTAAAACTTATCTACAATGACAAAGTTACAAAATTGTTTGGAGGACTTCCAAATCTATGTCGGTACTTATGGCAAGTACAATTCAGGAAGGATCTACGGTGAATGGCTTCAACTTTCAGATTATTCAAACTATGACGAGCTTTTAGATGCTATGCATGAGTTACACCAAGACGAACAAGACCCTGAATTTATGTTTCAGGACTACGAATGTAGTCAGTTCTTTATCAAACAAAAGCTAATCAGTGAATGCCATCTTTCAGCAAACATTTATGAAATAGCCGAAGAGATCAATAACTCAGATTATGATTTTGAGGTTATAGAAGCCTATGCAGAGTGCATGAGTTATTATAATGAGGACGTAAGCGACCTATTAAACAGTCTTTCAGATTCTTATTATGGTGAGTACAGTTCGGATGAAGATTTTGCACAGTGTACTTTAGAGCAGGACGGTTCAATTCCTGAAAATCTACCTTCTTATATTTGCATTGATTGGGAAGCAACCGCCAGACATTTGATGTATGACTATATGAGTTCTAACGGCTATTATTTCAGAAACTAATTACAATACTAATTTTTGCACCTTGCCTGTTTGCAGGGTGCTTTATAACATATATAATTATGAAAGCAAGATATATAAGAGTTTCGACAGGAGCGCAAAATACAGCAAGACAGGAAGAGAGGCAGGCGCAGGGAGAAAGAGTATTTATTGATATTGTTAGCGGTTCTACACCTTTCAAAGACAGGGAACAGGGAAAAGAACTGATAAAAGCAATTGAAAATAATGAGATTAATTACGTTTCTGTAAGTTCTATTGACAGGCTCGGAAGAAACCTGTATGACATTCTTACGACTCTGGAATTTTTCAAAGAAAAGGGCGTTATTCTTAAAGTAGATAACCTCGGAATAGAAAGTTTGATTAAAGGAAAAGAGAACCAGGCATTCAAGCTCATCATTTCTGTTATGGCTAACATTGCAGAAATGGAGCGGGAAACCATTTTAGAGCGTCAACGGGAGGGAATAGCACTTGCAAAGGCTAAGGGCATTTATAAAGGACGTGAGAAAGGTTCTACAGAAAGTATAGAAGATTTCCTTTTCAAGTATAAAGAGGTTATTAAAAGCCTAAAGAAAGGAAATTCAATACGAGATACGGCAAAAATATGCTCGGTCAGCATTGGAACAGTTCAGAAAGTAAAAAATAATATCTGAAGTGATGAGGGTTGACCACTCAACGAAGATGTAATTTTCACTATCGACAGATAAGAAAGGAGGTAAAAATAGCTGTTTTTACTATCGGAGTATGGTAGTTGCTTTTATTATTCTATATAGTTAATCTGGTACTTAATTTAGTTGCTTGTTGCTTTTTCAAAATAATAATACCTCACCATTTTTAAAGTTTTGAACTACCATAAAAGAGTCTGACTACTGCAATTGCATAAATAAGGCTCTTAAAATATCTATATGAGTTTTTTCGTATGTATGATTGATTATTCAATGATGTATGTGTTGAAAAAGCGATCAAAAGTTTGATAAACAACTCATAAAAAAACCTGATTTCTGTGGTGACAAATATCAGGCTCTTAAAAATATTTATATAAATGAATGTTTTTGTTATTCCACTTTTTCAGGATCTTTGACACTATCCCACAAAGTGTGTAAGTTAAAAAGTCAGGGCTTGGATTTTATAATCTGAGCCTTTCTTCAAAAATAAGCATAAATTGGTTGAGAAC
>NZ_FTMT01000041.1:0-8325 GCF_900156015.1 Chryseobacterium sp. RU33C
TTCTGTTGAAGTTTATCGCTTTGAATGGAACTTCCTGAGACAAGATACTGTCCGTCAATGGTTGTAGTAACCTGGCTTAGAAAATCCTGGGTAGAAGATTGGATGTCTTTCTGCCATACCACTTCCTGAGCAGATACGCCCAGGGCTGTGCATAAAGTGAATGCACCGAGATAGATTTTTTTCATTCTATGTTTTCTGAGTTAGTAATTAGTTTCTTAAAACTTCACGAATTTAATACTTTTTAAGACACAAAAATCACTCTTGTGTGCTTTAATGTAAATCATACTATTCATAAGTAAATTCTCTGTATATTTTCATTCTGTTATGAGGCAAAAATATCGACTTAGAACGACAAAACCTGTCGTATTAAAAATAAAAAGGGCCAATCCTAAAAGAATTGACCCTCCAAAAAACATTAACTGTTTATTGATAGAATTATGATGTTTTATTTCCAGCCTCCACCTAAACTCTTATAGATGTCGACTACAGTGCTGAGCTGTTTTTGTTTTGCTTCTATAAGCTCCATTTTAGCATCCAATGCATCTCTCTGGTTCAGAAGAACTTCAAGATAATCAGCTCTTGAATTACGGAACAACTGATTGGCAATATCAATAGACTGATCCAGGGCTTTTGTTTCCTGTGATTTCAACTGATAATACTGATCTATGTTTTTAACTTTTGACATCAGATTGGCAACATCCAGATAAGCATTCAGGATAGTTTTGTCATATTCGTACAACGCCTGAATCTGTTTGGCATCTGCGGTCTGGAAGTTCGCTTTTATCGCACTTTTGTTAATCAGCGGACCTGCCAGTTCACCTGCCAGATTATAAGCAATGGATTCCGGCAATTTAACAAGATAGGATGGTTTGAAAGCTTCCAGTCCTAAGGTTGCAGAAATTTCCAAAGAAGGATAGAATTCTTTTCTTGCAGCTTCCACATCCAGTTTTGAAGCCTTCAATTCCAGTTCTGCCTGCTTGATATCAGGACGGTTGGCTAATAGCTGAGACGGAATTCCGGTATAAACCGTCGGAGGAATGGTAGACATAAAGTTTTCCTTTGTTCTCACGATTGGCTGTGGATATCTTCCCAGCAAAGCATTGATTTCATTTTCCTTCTCTGTGATCTGCTGGCGGATTGTATATTCTGCTGCTTTGGATTTCGCCAGTTCTGCTTCAAATTTTTTCACTGCCAGTTCTGTTGCAGCAGCCGCTTCTTTCTGAATTTTGGAAATTTCCAATGCTCTCTGCTGAAGCTTGATGTACTGCTGTATAATATCCAACTGGTTATCAAGTGCCAGCAATTCATAATAATTATCAGCAACTTCTTCAATAAGATTAGACAAAACGAAGTTCTTCCCTTCCACCGTAGAAAGATAATGAGCAACTGCAGATTCTTTTTCCGTTCTGAGTTTTTTCCAGATATCAATCTCCCAGCTTGCGTTTAATCCTGCTTCAAAATTCCCAAGGGGATCCGGCATTTCTTTTCCCGGTTCAATTTGTGTCGTTGCATCACCTGCTCCTTCACTGGTGTAGCGCCCTGCTTTTTTTAATCCTGCTCCTACTCCCGCAGAAACGGTTGGAGTCAATCTTCCTTTTTTAGCTAACACACCACTTTTAGCAATTTCAATCTCCTGAAGTGTGATCAACAGCTCCTGATTATTCTTTAAAGCCGTTTCAATGAGAGTTACCAGGTTAGGATCTGTAAAGAACTGTCTCCATGGTGTTGTTCCGCTATTGCTGTTAGCATCCTGCTGTTCTTCCTGATTAAAGTTCTGAGGAATATTTTCTTTTACCTCGTCTTTTATGACAGTCGCCATCGGCGCCTTACAGCTTGCAAGTACAAGTGATAAGGCAATGGCTGTGATTATATTTTTAGTCTTCGAATTTTCCATCATGTTCATAAGGTTCAGTTTGTTCTGTTAAAGGATTCTCTTCTTCATATCTCGCCAATCGTGACTTATCAGCAATTGTTCCGAAAATATAATACAATCCGGGGATAATCATCAATCCGAAAATGGTTCCGATTAACATTCCTCCTGCCGCTGCTGTACCAATGGTTCTGTTACCCACTGCTCCAGGTCCGGTTGCAATCACCAATGGAATTAATCCTGCGATGAAGGCAAATGAGGTCATCAAAATCGGACGGAAACGGATGGCAGCTCCTTCAATAGCAGCTTTTGCCACAGGAATTCCCTCTTCTGCTTTCTTCTGTACAGCAAATTCAACAATCAATACGGCATTTTTGCCCAGAAGTCCGATAAGCATGACCATGGCCACCTGTGCATAGATATTGTTTTCCAATCCTAAAAGCTTTAAGCATAAAAATGCTCCAAAAATACCTACCGGAAGGGATAAAATAACCGGTAAAGGAAGGATGAAACTTTCATATTGTGCAGAAAGAATCAGGTAAACAAATCCTAAACATACAAGGAAGATAAATACGGCTTCATTACCACGGCTTACTTCATCTTTGGAGATCCCTGCCCAGTCGATACCAAAACCTCTTGGAAGTGTTTTATCCGCAACTTCCTGAATTGCCTGAATTGCCTGTCCACTACTGTATCCAGGTGCCGGAGTTCCACTCACCTCGGCAGAGTTATACATATTATGCCTTGTAATCTCCGATAATCCGTATACTTTTTCCAATCTCATAAAGTCTGAATACGGAACCATCTGGTCTTTATCATTTTTAACATATAATTTCAAGAGGTCAGTGGGAAGCGCACGATATTGAGGTCCGGCCTGAACAATAACCTTATAAGGTCTGTCAAAACGGATAAAACTCGTTTCATAGTTGGAACCGATCAATGTAGAAAGGTTATCCATCGCCTTTTCAATAGTGACTCCTTTTTGTTCTGCAAGATCATTATCTATCTTAAGCATGTACTGTGGGAAACTCGCAGAATAGAATGTAAATGCTGATCCCAGTTCCGGACGCTTCTTAAGTTCCTTCACAAAATCATTACTTACCTGCTCCATTTTATGATAATCTCCACTTCCTGCTTTATCCAGCAAACGAAGTTCAAAACCTCCTGCAGCTCCATATCCCGGTACAGAAGGCGGCTGGAAAAATTCAATATTGGCTCCCGGAATATTTTTGGCTTTTTCCTCAAGCTTTTCAATGATTTCCGCTGCGGATTCTTTACGTTCTTCCCAGCTTTTAAGGTTGATCAGACAAGTTCCTGAGTTGGATCCGGTACCTTCCGTCAAAATTTCATACCCTGCAAGAGAAGAAACAGACTGTACGCCGTCAATATCTTCAGATTCTCTCAAAAGTTCTCTTGCAATCTGATTGGTTCTTTCCAATGTTGATCCCGGAGGTGTCTGAATAATGGCATAAATCATCCCCTGGTCTTCAGCAGGAATAAACCCTGAAGGTAAAGAATTGCTCAGGAAGAATGTACAGGCACAAAATGCTAACAGCAATGGCAATGTTATTGTCTTTTTCGTTACCGTTTTATTCAGCATTTTCTCATATCTTCCGGCTCCTTTTGTAAACAGGTTGTTGAATTTATCAAGGAAAATAGTAACCGGAGTTTTCTTCTTAGCTTTTCCATGATTATTTCTTAAGATCAGAGCACATAATGCCGGTGTCAAAGTAAGTGCCACTACTCCTGATAAAATAATGGATGAAGCCATTGTAATCGAGAACTGACGATAGAATACCCCAACCGGTCCGGACATAAATGCAATCGGAATGAATACCGATGCCATTACCAGCGTAATGGCGATAATTGCTCCACTGATCTCATGCATTGCTTCTTCCGTGGCCTTCAATGGGGAAAGATGTTTCTCTTCCATCTTGGCGTGAACAGCTTCAATAACTACAATCGCGTCATCTACTACAACCCCGATCGCCATTACTAAGGCAAAGAGGGAAATCATATTCAGGGTAATTCCAAAGGCGGACATCACAGCAAATGTTCCTACCAATGAAACCGGAACGGCTAATGCAGGGATCAATGTTGAGCGCCAGTCTCCAAGGAACAGGAATACTACGATGGCAACCAAAATGAAGGCTTCAAATAAAGTATGGATTACTTTTTCCATGGAGGCATCCAGAAATCTTGAAACGTCATAACTGATGTCATAATGCATTCCCTTAGGAAAATTATTTTTTTCAAGATCTTTCATCAATGCTTTCACATTTTTGATAACGTCACTTGCATTGGATCCATAGGATTGTTTTACGGTGATCGCAGCTGAAGGTTTTCCGTTCAATGTGGAATAAATATCATACATGGAACTTCCAAACTCAATATCGGCAACATCTTTCAGTCTTACAGATTCTCCGTTCGGTTTTGCTTTTAAAATGATATTTCCGTAATCTTTTTCATTATTGAAACGACCAGGATATTTTAATACGTACTCGAAAGACTGAGAGCGTTTTCCTGAACTTTCACCTGTTTTCCCAGGGGAAGCTTCCAAACTCTGCTCATTCAGAGATTCCATTACTTCATCTGCTGAAATGTTATATGCTGTTAACCTGTCCGGCTTAAGCCAGATACGCATGGCATATTCACGGGTTCCCAGGATATCGGCAAAACCTACACCACTTACCCTTCTCAATTCAGACATTACATTGATATCCGCATAATTGAAAAGGAATTTCTGGTCAGCTTTAGGATCGTCACTGTACAGGTTAATGTACATCAACATGTTGGGTTCTTCACGTGTGATCTTTACCCCTTCGCGCACTACAAGAGGAGGAAGTTTATTGACTACTGAAGATACACGGTTCTGAACATTTACCGCTGCTACATTGGGATCCGTTCCCAGATCAAATACAATCTGAATGGAAGCTTCCCCGTCATTTCCGGCATCTGAGGTCATATATTTCATACCGGGAACTCCATTTAATCCTCTTTCCAGGGGGATTACTACGGATTTAATCAACAATTCGTTGTTAGCTCCGGGATATTCCGCGGTGATATTTACTTTAGGCGGAGAAATGGATGGGAACTGTGTCACCGGAAGTTTTACCAATGACAGTATTCCCATAAATACAATAATCAATGAGATTACTATAGACAGAACTGGTCTGCGAATGAATTTCTTAAACATACTGCTTCATTTTAGAGACGACTACTCTGCTTTTAATTTCAATGATTGAAGAACTTTCTTAGGATCCTGGAATTTTGTTTTCACTTTTTGATCATCCTTTACTTTCTGAACTCCTTCCAGAAGAATCTGATCTCCTTTTGAAATTCCTGATCCTACCACATACAAGTCCTGAAGTTCATAGGCCACTTTGATATTTCTGGATTTTGCTACTCCATTTTTATCAATAACAAATACATATTTCTGATCCTGAATCTCATAGGTTGCTTTCTGAGGAATAATCAGAGCATTATGAACAGGCATAGACATCTGCACTTTTCCGGTTTCTCCGTTTCTCAGAAGTTTGTCCGGATTAGGGAATTTCGCACGGAAAGCAATATTTCCTGTTTCGTTATCAAATTCTCCTTCAATCGTCTGAATTTCTCCTTTTTGTGTATATGTTTCTCCGTTTGCTGTAATCAGAGAAACCTGGTTACTGCCTCTGTCTGCAGCATGAGTCTGATAGCTTAAATATTCCGGTTCTGAAACGTTGAAATACGTATAAATACTTGTATTATCTGATAACGAAGTCAACAGGTCGCCTTCATCTACAAGACTTCCTAATTTCAGAGGAATCCTGTTGATAATACCTGAGAATGGTGCTTTGATATCAGTAAAAGAAAGATGGATCTGAGCCAGTTTCATCTCTGCATTGGCCGCATCCAGCTTGGCTTTTGCCATTGCTCTTTCATTTTTAGAAACGATATTGTTTCCCGCCAATGTACTTGCGTTTTTCAGCTCAATGGAAGCCTGTTCCACTTCTGCTTTTGCTTTTAATAATTCTGCCTGATACAGTTTAGGCATGATCCGGAACAATGTTTGCCCCGCCTGTACGTATTGTCCTTCATCTACAAAGATTTTTTCCAGAAAACCTTTTTCCTGAGCTCTTACTTCAATGTTTTTTACAGATTGAATCTGGGCTACGTATTCTTTGTTGATTACGGTATCCATTACCACAGGGGATGTTACCGGATATACGGTAACTTCTTCTTTTTCTTGTTCTTTCTTATTGCAGCCAACCGCCAACAGAAGGGCACTCAGCGCAATTCCCGAAGCAACTCTTTTTATCATAATTCTAGAGTTTATATAAATCGTTAATGTTTTGATAGAAATAAAAACGGTAATAAAAGAGGGACGATGTGATGATTACCAACATACACAACGCAGGTACTTTCCACCCGGAATCTGGCAGAAAAATAAACAGAACGGAGAATTTTTAAATTCTAATAGAACGGATAAGAATAAATCTTTTGGTTGCTAAACCAAGAACAAAGCCATGAATATCCGGTTTTGACCGTTGATAGCTTTTTAACCCAAAAATATAGACAAGACTGAAAACTCCGGCAAAAACAACAATAGCCTGCCATACATCAGACAGCTGGAAATCATTTTCGGTAAGTTCTAAAGTGGAATTGTCTACACTATCGGCCATTTGCTGAACAGAGAGTTTTTCAAAAGTCTGATTCAGTCGGTTGGCTTTTTTCGGCATATGATGAGAAACATGACCGTTATAGTCGTTTCGGAGCGTTTTAACATCAAGTCTGCTTTCTACTACAAAGAGCAGAAAAAGACTGGTTAAAAAGTATACTATAAAGTTTCTCATTTTGAAGTTGCAAATGTACACCCGGATTATGATATTATCGTCATGGATTAACAAAATTTAACTCTTCTTTAAAATACCTGAATGTAAAAATATGATAAATATTAAATATTTCTTTTATTCAAGCGTCATTCGAGCAATTCTGACATCTCATTTGTGCAAGTTTCAATTTTCAAAAATTAAGCCACTTCCGTTGATTTAAGGAAATTTTAATTTTAAAGCGGTTGCATTTTTGAACATTTTAAATGGCCTGGTACTTTATTATTAAATTTTCTCTATTCCCACCTAAACTTTATCATAAATAAGAATTATTAACATTAACTTATTGTCACTCTCTTATTTTTGAATTATTTTTGCCGAAAATTAACACATCAAATGAGAAATGAGAAAAAAACAAGATTATACTATTGAAAACTCGTTCGTTAAAAACCCTGAATTAACAACGGTTATTCTTAATTATCCACAATAATTATTACTTTTTGTTTCCTGAATTTTGTTTATAAAAGCAGTGAGTTAAATTATATAAAACTTTAATTTTCTGTTAGTTTATGAAAAATTAACATATATTTATTAAAAATATTTGTAAATTTATATGGCATCAACATCATAATTCATGAAACACTTTAAAATCACTTATCACTATGAAAAAATTATTATTACCAGTCCTTTTCGGATTGACTATTATTTCCCTAACAGCGTGTAAACATCCCGGAAAAGACGCTGAAACCATTACTGCTGCTCCGGAAAATACAGATGACATTTCAAAAAATGTGTATGTTGACAGTTATGGAGAAAAAATAGAAGTAACGATCAACAACACCAAAAATACAGCAACAATACATTTAAACGGCAAAACTTTTGACCTTAAAAAAAGTGATGCTTTACCTGATTATACAGCCTCCAATGAAGAGTATCAATATTCTGATATTAAAGGGAATATCACCTTCCTGAAAAAGAATGTTGATATGGTTCTGTTCCATCTTAAACAGGCAAAAAAAGAGTCAGGTCCCGCAAAAATGGCATCGTATTAGCATAGGGATTAGCAATTTACATTTAAAAAATTACACATTATGAGAAGTTTATATTATTATTTATCGGCACTTGTTGTCGCAACATTTTTAGTTGTTTCATGTAAAACACAAAATACTCAAAAAGCAACTACTGATATTACAGGAAAAACTTGGAAACTTACAGAGCTTAACGGGAAGCCTATTGAACTGAAGAATCCTAAAAACAATCCTTATTTCAAGCTTGAAATGGACGGAATGAGATATCAGGGGCATGCCGGATGTAATGGTTTAGGAGGAACATTTGAGATCAAACCGGACATAATGAGAATTAAATTCAATCAGGGAATGTCTACCAAGATGGCTTGTGAAGATCTTGATATTGAAAATCAATTCACCAAAGCAATTCTCGCAGCAGACAATTACTCTGTAAATGGAAATACACTTACTTTAAACAAAGCAAGAATGGCTCCTTTAGCTAAATTTGTTCTTCAGTAATTGAATCTCACTTACATAAAAAAGGTTTAATAGTCAAAAATAGTTGGCAAAATTCTTTGTAACGCCTATTGTTACTGATGTTACAGAAAGTTTATTGAACTTTGTTTCAATAAACTTT
>NZ_FTMT01000011.1:0-142453 GCF_900156015.1 Chryseobacterium sp. RU33C
GTTCTCAACCAATTTATGCTTATTTTTGAAGAAAGGCTCAGATTATAAAATCCAAGCCCTGACTTTTTAACTTACACACTTTGTGGGATAGTGTCGAATAATCAGGATACCTGATCTTATTGGTCATTCTATTGCTGAAAATTCTTTGATTTTCTTACATTTTACAATGAAAATCCTTATCTCCCTGTTTTAAACACAAAATAATTAGTAATTTTTTTATTGATGAAGCTTCATCTGATCAGATGATCGATTCCCTACTTGTTATTTCTTGCCTAAATTCTTACTGTTAAAAACTTTACGTTTATGATCTGTCAAAAAAAATCATAATCACAGATCGATTTTCCCCATTTTTTGAAAATTTTCAATCACTGTCTCATTGATTAAACGGTTGAAAAGTAGGGTTTTAACTTGCTAAACAGCAAATACTTTGTTATATTTATAGAATAAAATCACCTCACAAACTATTTGTTATGAAAAAAATTCTTTTAATCCTGTTAGGAATCATTGTTATTCTGGCTGCTGTAGTATTGATCAAAACTTACACCTATCCGTTTAAGAAAAATAATATCGGGGCAGGCGAGGGCTGGAAACCGGTAAAAAATGATTCTGCAGTCATGAGATTTTCAGGAGGAATAAAAGTGCCAACCGTTTCTACAGGGAGTTTGGGGGAATTCGACTATGCGCCGTTTGAACAGTTCAAATCCTATTTAAAAACCTCTTATCCATTAGTCTATCAGAATACCGAAAATGTTGAAGTCAATCAATATGGCTTGGTGTTCAGGCTTAAAGGAAGTAATCCTGCGCTGGAACCCATTTTATTCCTTTCCCATATGGATGTTGTGCCTCCCGGAGATGCTGATATAAAGAACAATGAAGAAAATGTATTCCGCCCGGATGATAAACCGCTGGAGCCTGTTTCAAAAGTTGCTGAAGACTGGGATTTTGCCCCTTTTTCAGGAGCAGTTGCCAATGGAAGAATCTATGGCAGAGGCGCGATAGACATGAAAGGAATGCTATTCTCTCTAATGGAATCCATGAATTCCATGATTAAAAACAAGCAGATTCCACAACGTGATATTTATCTGGCATTCGGTTTTGATGAAGAAGTGGGCGGAAAAAAAGGAGCAATGCAGATTGCAGATTATTTTAAGAAAAAAGGATTGAAGTTCGATGCTGTTTATGATGAAGGTGGATTAATTATGCGAAAAGGAAATGTAGCAGGCATAGACAGAGATGTAGCGGTAGTAGGATGTGCTGAAAAAGGGTTTCTTTCTGCGAAAATAAAAGTAAAAGGTTTGGGCGGGCACTCATCAATGCCTCCTATGGAAAGCGCTATCGGAAAAGCAGCTGTTATCATGCAGCGTCTGGAAGATCATCAGATGAAGCCTGTCATCACCCCTTTAATCAAAGAATTTTTTAATAATATTGGAGGTGAAATGCCTTTTACCACCAGAATGGCACTGGCCAATCAATGGCTTTTAAAACCGGTATTGATCTCCCAGCTTACCAAAAGCAATACAACCAATGCTTTGGTAAGAACCACAACAGCTTTAACGATGATGAAGGGAAGTGACGGTACCAATGTGCTTTCTCCCGAAGTGGAATTTGTTGTCAATTTCAGATTGCTTCCCGGAAATTCGGTGAAAGATGTAAGAGACCATATTGCTAAAGCCACTGAAGGTTTTGATGTTGAGGTAGAAGAAATTGACAATACCAGGGAAGCCTCTGCTATTTCTCCAACCAATACCAAAGCTTTTAAAATAATAGAAGCCGGCGTGAAAGAAATTCATCCAGGAGCCATTGTTACCCCTTATCTTACTATGGCTGGAACAGATGCCGGTAAATATGAAATTGTAAGCAAAAATGTCTACAGATTCATGCCGATCAAGATCAACACTGCCGAACAACAGAGCATTCACAGCACCAATGAATACCTTAGCATTGAAAACTATCTGAAGATGATTCACTACTTTGAGTACATCATGAAGAATTACGACAGGTAAAATGTCAATAGTGAATGGTCAATCCGCTGCGCTTGTGAATTTTAATGTAAGTTCGTATATTATTAAACGCAGTGTTCGCAAAGCTTTCTATGATGTTAAATTTCTTTCGATCGCAGAGGCGTTTCACTCAGCAATGTATACAGTAAGTTCTTGGCTGAACGAAGTGCCTTTGCGGACAAAATATAAAACGTTATCCAACAAATCTTGCGAACCTTAGCGTTAATAATGATTGACTATTGATTTTGCATAGCAAAAATTGACTATTGACTTAACAATCTTTCAAATCTTTTCACAAAAAATATAATATGTCAGGTTTTTAATACACATGCCTATTATTAAACGCAGCGTTCGCAAAGTTTTTTATGATGTTTAATTTCTTTCGATCGCAGAGGCGTTTCACCCAGCAATGTATACAGTAAGTTCTTGGCTGAACGAAGTGCCTTTGCGTACAAAATATAAACGTTATCCAAAAAAACCTTGCGAACCTTAGCGTTAACAATGATTGACGATTGACTTTGCGAAGCAAAAATTGACCATTCACGAACTAAACATCAAAAAACTTTCACAAAAAAATATATTGCGTCAAGTTTTGTCGCATTACGCATATAGCTTTGTCATATCAAAATTACAGAGCTATGGAATTGCCATTTTACTTAAACTTTAACGACTTTGAAAGTAATTATTACGATAACCTTGAAAAATGGTTTGAAGAATATCATAATACAAGCGAAACAGATTATCTGAAAGCGCTTGCTGAGCTTTACAGGCCCTATGTGTATTATAACTTTGCAGATGATATGCTAAAGCCGGATGCCTCCATTGAAGTGAAAGACTGCTTTTTCCCCTATCATGAAAAAATCGGGATCTCTTTCTGTATTGATAGTGAAAACGGAATTTCCCCATCCAAAGGAATGAACCAGGTTTTTGAATTTAAAAATATTTCCATGATGGAGTATGCCCAGCATATTCTGGATAAGATCAATAAATTTTGTTCAAAAAATACCCACGCTCTGGATGGCCACAAAAATATTCAGGATTATATTAATAATTACACCATTATTACTTCAATGGAAGGTGTAGGGTATTGTATCAGCTACAACCGCCATCAGAAAGCCATTCCTTTTTTGAAGGCATATCTTCCCTACTATGGTCAGACCGTGAATATGGCGGTATACAGAGACTTTCTTTTTTCTGTTGTTCAGATTGCAGAATTTATAGACCAGAAACTGAAAACAGTACATGCTTTTAAACAGACTATTTATGCACGCTCTAGAGCGGAAGCGAAATTCAACGTACAGTTGAGCCGTCAGTTTCTCACATTGTGCAACTAAAATTTTACACCAAACATTCATACTTAATTATATTGCCGAAAACTTATGTTTTTCAACCCAAGATCCCGGTCAGTAATGAACGGGATCTTGTATTAAAAGCTTATAAATAATTACATTATTATACTACCTGCTTTTTCTATAAGCAATATTCCATATCAGATCAGCGGTCAGATAATGAACACCACCATGATGAATACTTCTGCTGCCTCTGATGAGTTCATCCATATATCCTATATCTACGGTAAAAGGAGAGTTGGGAATCGTAAACATATAATAAGCAGCAACACGTATTTCACGATATCCAAACGAACTCCACTCAGCATCCGGCTTATTGAGATGACTTATAGAAAACAGGGCTTCTGCACTTAAGGCCAGTTTCTGATTATTTTTAGGAGATAAGTTATAGGTAAGCTGACTTTTGATACGTGTTCTGAATTGAAAATCTTCCTCTGCTTGATGAAATTCTGCATCAAAAAACTTTCTGAATTCCTGCCGTATAGTACTTTTAAGTTTCCATTTCCGGCCAGGATCAAAAGTATAGGCATATCTTCCATACATTCTGAATTCCTGTTCCGTATTTTCCTTAGCATAAGGAGCTGTATTTTCATACTGTGGCTGACGGCGGTAACTTAAAGCATAGCTGTACTGCTGGTGTGGAGCAAAGGAATGATAAACTTCATGATTTAAAACAATGATCGCTTGCTTCGAAAACAGATTATGATCATCCGGACTGCTTTTTCTCCCGATGGCTACATAGCTCAAAGCCTGTTTTTTACCCAAAGAGTCAAGTTGTCGCTTCACTCCGAAGGCTCCCCAGAAAGCGTTTTTGGCATCTCCCAATCCAGGTGGACTGATCTGTGCTTTTATCGATGTTCCTATACATCCCAATAAAAATAATCCTGCAAAAAATTTCTTCATGCTCAATAGTATGGATAGCTGTTTTACTGTTAATTTTAAATGAATGCGAAACCATGAAACGGATAAGGATACTGTTGATACGCAGAGAGAATATTTTGTGATAGCAAAATTAGAAGCTTTGTTCATAGAATGTTTATTCAAAATCTTGTAATACTGTTTAAAAACAAGACAAAGGAAAGCTCTGATTTTGGATAGAATTAGGAATAAAATCTTCTATAGGAAAAATGAAGGGTTGCAATAATATATTAATTGTGGATAAAGTGTGAATAACTTCTTAGTAATTTGTGGAAAAGTATATTTGTAGTTGTGGATTTATTGTATAATTGTTTGATTTTGTGTGTTATATGTGCAAAAAAAATAAATTGCCACAATATAAATACTGTGGCAAAATGGTTTATGGACTTGGTTTATTTACCTGTTAATTCTGTCTTACTCCGCACATGGCATCCCATGTTGTCCAGAAGTGAGCATTGATAGCTCCGATAGGAGGATTTGTACTGTCTGCAACAATTCCTACCATAGAAGCACAGTTGGAGTTACAGCCTATTTCATTATGACTTCCAGCTTGTGGTGGAATCTGGCGCCATGTACCGGTAGAACCGCTTAATAATTCTACTTTAATTTCAAAGATACCCGAAAGATTGGGAGTCTGAATCTGTTTGGTAGGATTTTCACTTGAGATGAAATCACTCCAATCTCCCTGTGAAAAAGTTACACGCCATGTAGAAATCATTTTAGAAGTATCGTTTTGTGGTGAAAGATACACCCAGAATTGCGCTCCGTTTCCTAGAACCAACTGGCCTGAAGAATTTGCATTTACACTTGTTGATGTCATATTGATTTGTTTTTTAGGTGATTAGATTATATTTCAAAGTAACGAAGAACAAATAATATACTGTAGCGTATAAATTACCAATTATTAAACTGGGTATAAATACTTATGGAATTGAATGTAGAATAAACCGCGAATCTTAATCACAAAAAAAGCCTGTGCTAATCATTAGCACAGGCTTTACTTTCTTGCAGAGAGGAAGGGATTCGAACCCTCGATACAGTTACCCGTATACTACCTTTCCAGGGTAGCTCCTTCAACCACTCGGACACCTCTCTTTTTGAGATTGCAAAAATAGTGTATTTTCTGGAATATCCAAATTATTCTTACAAATTAATCTGTAATTTCTCCACAAAGGCTTCTGGTGAAATTATCAGCAAAGCTTCCGGAGTAACTCGGATTATCAATTAAGTGCATGGCTTTGGTGATCGCTGTTTCCGCTGTCATGTCTCTTCCGCTGATGGCTCCGATTCTGGAGAAAATATTACTGTTTTCATACTTTCCGAATGAGATGCCTCCTGAAATACACTGACTTACCACCACAATTTCGGTTCCGTTATCCCGGATTTCCTGAAGGGTTTCCTGCGTTTTGGCACTGCTGAAAATGGTTCCCGAACCAAAAACCTGAAGGATTAGAACCTTCATTTTAGGGATTTCTTTGAAGTGGCTTAGATGCATACCTGGGAAAATTCTCCAGAATAAAATATCCTCAGAAATATGTTCATCCACATGAAATTCCACCTCCGGATCACAACGGAACAGGTTATCTTTGATAATATTCAGATGAACTCCGGATTGTCCAAGAATAGGGTAATTCGGGCTTGAATAGGCATCAAAATACTCCGCAGAATATTTCAACGTTCTGTTTCCTCTTAATAATTTGTACTCAAAGTAAACGGCAACCTCCTGAATCACTGCTTCGTCATTTTCATAAAGGCTGGCATAATAAAGGCTGGTAAGAAGATTTTCCTTGGCGTCTGTTCTCAGGTCACCAATCGGAAGCTGAGAACCGGTCATGATGACAGGTTTTCTTAATCCTTTTAGCATGAAACTTAATGCTGATGCAGTATAAGACATGGTATCTGTTCCGTGAAGGATCAGGAAGCCGTCATAATCATCATAATTTTTTTGAATATAATTGGCGATTACTTTCCATTCTTCAGGCCCCATATCCGAAGAGTCCAGTGGCTTGGCAAAAGGATGAACAAAAACCTCACATTCCATAAGCCTCATTTCAGGCATTTTTTCAAATATATTACCAAAGTCAAAGGCACGGAGACTTCCGGTTTCGTAATCTTTTTCCATTCCGATGGTTCCACCGGTATAGATGAGCAGGACTTTTCGCTTCATGTACTGTTTTTAATTAAGAATTGGAGCCCGATTAGGGTTCATAGGTCAAAATTACGTTAATTTGCAAAGATTTGAAAATGAATGAAACGCTTATCGTGAAATTTTGTGAAAATATGATGAGATTTGCTGGCGTTTCACAGGGCTATTGAAAAAATAACTAAATGCGGATGAAAGACTTAACGCAAACTTATGAATATTTAAAACAGTTTTTAACCGAAGAAAGACTCGCTAAAATTGAACATTTTTCTCAGGAGAGTTCAGACTTTGTACTTCCGGTAGTAGAAGATGTCTATCAGTTCAGAAATGCAGCAGCCATCGTACGTTCTGTGGAGGCCTGCGGTTTTCATAAAGTAGTGGCTTTGCAGGAAGAATACAGTTTTGAACCCAATCTTCGGGTAACAAAAGGCGCCGATACCTGGGTTGAGGTGGAAAAACTTCCCCGAAATATGGAATCCTTCCAAAATATTAAAGACAGAGGGTATAAAATAGTCGTTGTTTCACTGGAAAATAATGCTAAAATGTTACCTGAATATGAAATTACAGAACCTATTGCTCTGGTTTTCGGAACTGAAATGGAAGGAGTTTCCCAGGAAATTTTAGATTTTGCAGATGAAACACTTGCTATTCCGATGTATGGCTTTACAAGAAGCTTCAACGTTTCTGTAGCCGCATCAATTTGCATGTATGAATTGAAGCAAAAACTGATCAGGTCTGATATTGAGTATAAATTAAATGAGGAAAAACTTTTGAGGATGAAAATCCTTTGGGCTGTGAATTCCATGAGAAGCGGACAGCAGATTTTTGAAAAATACCTGCGGGAAAATAATATTGACTGGAAATAATGTCAGAAAATAGAAAAGAGAAGGTTGATAAGCCTTCTCTTTCTTGTTTATATCATATTATAATAATTCCATGCCGCTACAAAGACACCGGCTGTCTCTGTTCTGAGCCTTTGATTTCCCAGAGATACTGCTCTTACTTTATGTTCTGCCAGAAATGCAATTTCCTTTTCTGAAAAATCACCCTCAGGACCTATTAGAAATATAACCTGTTGCAGTTGAGGGATATTTTTAAGATCAATTCTTTCCAGATTCTCATGGCAGTGTGCTACAAATGTGTGTTCCGGATCAATATTTTTCAGAAAATCACCTAGCTTTACAGCGTCATTGATCACCGGAAAATGAAATCTCAGGCTTTGCTTGGATGCTGCGATCACTTGTTTTCTGATTTTATCGATGTTGATGTTTTTACGCTCCGTTTTCTCAGTGATAATAATGCTTATTTCTGAGATACCCATTTCCACTGCTTTTTCCACAAAGAATTCGATTCTGTCAATATTCTTGGTAGGAGCAATCGCAATATGAAGTTTAGGATTGAATTCCGGCAGATTTTCTTTGATCTCAGAAATTTCAATTCCGGCTTTCTTGCCTTCTATCATAAGTTTTCCGGAAGCCAGTTTTCCATTGCCGTCTGTTACATGAATATCTTCTCCATCTCTCATGCGAAGAACTTTTACGATATGTTGTTGTTCTTCATCGTTGATGATGACTTTTTGATCTGTTATTTCTCCGTAAAATAATTTCATATATCCTGACTTATAAATGCAACTCCTGTTTTGATGGTTGTGTAAATGTCTGTATCACATTCCCGGTAAGAACACATGTATATTTCTTCTATCCAGGTATTATTAATAAATATCAGATTTAAATATTCCTGTTTTCTCAGATTATTTTTGATCGATAAATAATCTCCTTCCTTTGGAGTATAGGGAAAACTAAAAAGATGTTCAGAATTGATTAATTGTAACACTTCATCTTTGATATCCTGAATATATCCTGTTTCTGAACTGGATGGAAAATAATCTAAAGAAATTTCCGGGTTTTCATTTTTTCCTGTAATGGTTTCTAATATCCAGTAATATTTTGAATTCTTTTTAGAATGCGTTCCAAGCACTTTTTCTTCTAAGAGTATTTTCATAAATCGTATTTTGCCGTTGCGGAAGTTCTTAAATCTGTAAATTCTCCCCGCTCAAACTTCAGTTTTGCCACCATGGCAATCATGGCTGCATTATCTGTTGTATATTCAAACTTTGGAATATAAATATCCCAGCCCAGTCTTTCTCTGTTATCTTCCATTGCTTTTCTGAGTGCAGAGTTGGCAGATACACCTCCTGCAATCGCTACCTGATTTACATTGAGATCTTTGGCTGCTTTTTCAAGCTTATTCATCAGGATTTCAATAATAGATTTCTGTACCGAAGCACAAAGGTCATTAAGATTTTCCTTGATGAAATCCGGATTTTTTCTGACTTCTTTCTGAATGAAATATAAAACGGAAGTTTTAATACCGCTGAAAGAATAATCGTAATTTTCCAGCTTTGGTTTGTTGAACTTAAAAGTATCGGGATTCCCTTCTTTGGCAAGCCTGTCGATAATAGGTCCTGCAGGATAATCAAGGTCAAAAATCTTTCCGATTTTATCAAAAGCTTCTCCTGCGGCATCATCTATGGTTTTTCCGATAATTTCCATATCAAAATAATCTTTTACCAATACAATCATGGTATGTCCGCCGCTTACAGTAAGGCATAAAAAAGGAAAGGTAGGCGGCACAGGATTTGCATCTTCGATGAAATGGGCCAGAATGTGGGCTTGAAGGTGATTTACCTCAATTAAAGGTACATTCAGGCTCATAGCCAAAGACTTAGCAAATGATGTTCCTACAAGAAGAGATCCTAAAAGTCCCGGTCCGCGAGTAAATCCTATAGCAGAGATCGCATTTTGTTGTATATTTGCTTTGGAAAAAGATTTTTCAACAACGGGAATAATATTTTGCTGATGGGCTCGTGAAGCCAATTCAGGGACAACGCCGCCATATTCTTTGTGAATGGCCTGGTTCGCGGCAATGTTTGAAAGAATAGAATTTCCCTTGATGATAGCTGCTGAGGTGTCGTCACAGGACGATTCAATACCTAAAATTATAGAGTCGCTCATAATAATGGCAAAGTTAGAGAATAATAACGAGAATGAGAATAAAAAATCAGTAGCTGAAAACCTAGGGGATCAGGTACAGAAAACTGTTGAAAATGTAGAGGGAAAAGTACGGGAAACAATAAAAGAAGCATCTGAGCTGGCTTCAGATGCCATACATCATCCTGTAGAAACAGCTGAAGAGTTTGGGAAACAGGCTGTAAAAGATGTTACCAGCTACACATGGTGGGCGAAACTTCTCTTGATTCTCTTCTGGCTGGGTATTTTCCTTGTAGGTGGAATACTTATTGCCATCAATCTGCCGGTAACGAAAAAATGGGCCGCTGATCAGGCTCTTAAGCTTGTTAACAATGATTTTAAATCTGATTTTTCTACAGAAAGTGTAGAGGTAAATTACTTCGGTAATGTCACGATAAAAGGGTTAAAAGTAAAAGATTATAAAGGATTTAATTTTATTACAGCCAGTGAATTTCGTGCTGATTCAGACTGGATGTCTCTGGCGGTGAATGCCATTTCAGGAAACAGCAATTCTTTAAGTTTTAATTCTCTGGCTCTTGTGAATGCCGATGTAAAGGTGATTACTTATAAAGGGGACAGTATATCCAATTTTGTCAGATTTGTTGACCTCTTCGACGACGGGAAGAAAAGAGACCCTAAGAAACCTCCTTTTCAACTGAATTCCAGAATTCAGATCATTGATTCCAAAGTTTCCATCATTAATGAAAACTCTCCCGGAGAGCAGGGAAAATGGCTTACTGCAACGAAATTCAACCTAAAAGCACCCAACGTAAAAGTTAACGGACCGAATGTTTCGGCATTAATTAATAATATGTCATTTGTAACTTCAAGGTGGGGGAAATCTCATTTTGTAGATACTTTTTCAACAGAACTGTCTCTAACGAAGCAGTTTTTGTCGTTAAAAGACCTTACGCTGAATACGGATCATACCTTGCTTCAGGGAGATATCAAATTTAATCTTCATGACGGATCCTGGGCCGATTTTGCAGACAAAGTACGCTGGGATATGAATATCAAACAGGGAAGTCAGTTAAGCGGCTATGATATCAGTTATTTTGTAACCAACTGGGATAATATCAAACCCTTCAATCTTTCCGGGGTTATGACTGGTCCTTTGAATAAATTTCATCTGGAAAACTTTCTGATCAGAAATCCTGACGTTAATATTGCCACCAAAACGATGAAGGTAGACAATCTGCTGAAAGGAAATTTTGCTATTGAAACAAAAGATCTTTCTACAGATTTTACGTATAAGGATTTAAAAGCTATGATGCCTTCATTCATCTCCACAAAGATGAAGAACTTTGCAGATGATTTCGGAAAACTGAAATATAATGGAACAGCAAAAGTAAATCCGGATCAGATTTACGTAGACAATGGAAATCTGATGACGGGAATCGGACAGGCGAAAATTTCCAAGCTTACTCTAACAGGCTACAGTACTGCAATGCCAAAATATTCCGGTTATCTTGATGTTAAAGACCTTAATACCTCTGTCATTACAAAGAATAAAGCAGTAGGTTTAATTTCCGGTAAATTTGACCTTAACGGACAAAGCTTTGATGTTAATACCATGCGTCTGACGACAAAATCACAGATTACAAGTGTTGAAATCATGGATAAAACAATCAATAATCTGTATCTGGATGGTTTATTGGATCATAAAAAATATAACGGACTCATCACTGTTAATGATGAACAGGCAAAAGCTACAGTGAAAGGATTGATAGATTTCAGTACTTCGAGAATCGCTATGGATGTGAATGCAGATGTCACTTATCTGAACATGAATTACTTCACCAACAAACCTGGTACTCAGGTGGTAAGTGGCCAGATAGAAGGTAAAATGGCGATGTCTTCTATCAACGATCTTACGGTGGATGTGAATGCCAATAACCTTCACTTTGCTACAGCCACCCAAAAATACAATATTCCGAATGCCAAGTTAAAAACATTTATAGAAGCGGGCGGCCGCGTGATTGATGTAGATGCTCCGGGAGCAGCCACAGGCAAGATCTCGGGAAAATACAATCTTGCAGATCTTGCAGGAATGGTAGAAAATGGAGTAGGGAAAATATTAGTAGGACCGCCGCCAAGGAAATTGTATCGTGGGCAGAACTTTGCGTTGAAGTTTGATGTCCAGCAGGGATTGGTAAATTATTTCTTACCTGAATTGAGACTGAATCAAGGAGCTCTTGTAGAAGGAGAATATGACGGGAACTCAAACAATCTGGTTCTGAATCTCGATGCAGCGTCTTTAAAATATATTATGACTAAGGAGGAAGAAATTACAGATGCTGATCAGGCACTGGCATCTTCCAATCCTGATTATAAAATTAATGACCGTAAGAATGTAAGCAGAGATAGTGCGATGGTAGATAGTGTTAAAATTAGAATTAACACAGCAGACCTTAATCAGCAATTGTACGCTAAGATCAATAGAGTCATTTATAATAAAAATGTGATCAAAGATTTTGAGCTTAAAGGAAATAATGAAAACGGAAATACCCTTCATTTAGCTACTGTATTTAAGCATGGAAGTCCTGATGATGAGATTAATGAAAAGCTTAAGGAATATGCCATCAATGTAGATCAGTCTACGGATGCCGCTGGAGATTATGTATTCAGGTTTGAACCTACGGAGGTAAAATTCAATGAAGTTACCTGGGCGATAGATACAAGTCCTGAACTGAATCACTCCATTACCTACAGAAAGAAAACCGGTGATTTTGATATCAGGAATCTGAGGGTTTATTCTGATAAAAGTGCTCTATTTATTAAAGAAGCACAGTTTAAATCAGCAAAAGACTTTTACATAGATGCAGATATTAATGATTTTGCAGTGGAAAAACTTCTGGACATGCAATCCGGAGGAAATACAATGGACATTAAAGGTCTTGCCAACGGAAGTGTTAAGATTAAAATGGATAAAAGCACGTTGCAGCCACTGGTAGATCTTAATATTGATGAAATTAAGATGAATGGGAATGATATGGGGGATATCTCTATTTCTGCCACCAATGGATTCTCATTGAACGTGTATGATATTGATGTGAAAGTTCATTCTGCCGGAGTACTTGGAAACAACAGCCTTAATCTGACAGGAACGGTTAATAATAATACCTCTTCGCCGATTATTGATCTAACTGCAGAAATGCGTGATTTTGACCTGGCATTTACACAGCAGTTTGTGCAGACTATTTTTGGCAACCTTCGTGGAAAAGCAACAGGAGATCTTAAAATCAATGGAAAGCTTAACAATCTTGATTATAGCGGAGATATTGCTCTAAAAGATTTTGGATTAAAACTTTTGTTTACCGGAGTAGATTATTCATTTGATGATACTGTGATTCAGCTTACCAAAGGACTTGCGATCCTCAATAATGTTGAAGTACACGACGGAAGAACCAATTCCAAAGGGAATATCTCCGGGGCGATTCAGTTTGAAACCCTTTCTTCAATGGGGGTGTCTCTCGTAATGAGAGCAGACAACCTGCTGATGCTGAATACCACACAAAAAGATTTTGATCTCTTCTGGGGAAGAGTGTACGGGCAGGGAGATCTTTACGTAGACGGACCTGTTTCGGGATTAAGTATAACAACTCCTAATATGAAGGCACTTAACGGAAGTACCTTTACCTTTAATTCCAGTTCTACTTCCAATGTAGAAGAATTTAAAATGCTGAGATTCCTGAAAGAAGGAAAAGATGGGTTGATTACCCTGGAGGAAAAGAAAAAAACAGGAGCCAATATGAACATTGACTTCAATCTGGCTGTTGATAAAGGAACTACTGTAAATGTACTGGTAGGAGATGATGTAGGGAATATTACGGTAAAAGGATCTGCTGATCCGTTGAGGTTTCATATGAACAGACAGGGCAATATAGCCATGAACGGTACCTATAAAGTAGATAACGGAACATTTGTTTCTAAGGCTATTCTTAATAAGACATTCCAGATTGAAAGAAACAGCAGTATCAGATGGGATGGTGATGCAATGAAGCCTATGCTGGATATTAATGCCAACTATGTCAGAATGGTATCCAATGCAGGAGAATATCTAAGTATGGGAAAACTACAGCCCATCAGTATATTGCTGCAGGCTCATATTACCCAATCGCTGGTAGACCCTCAGATTGATCTTAATGTAACGGCAATGGATGTATCCAGCCAGGTGAGAGAAACACTGGCCGCGAAAATGAGCCAGGAAGGAGAGAAGGTTCTCCAGTTCGGATCTGTATTGCTGTTGAGTACCTTTAACGTATCCAATACAGGTGGATTTGATGTAAATGTGGGAAATGTAGCAGAATCTTCCGGATATAATATGCTTTTGAAACAGCTGGGATCTGTTCTTAATACAATGAGTAACGAATTCCAGATAGACCTTAATTATGTAAAAGGAGATCAGAACTCTAATTTTGGAGACAGAGCCAATGCCGGTGTGAGTGTAGCGCTTTCGCCAAGAGTCAATATCAAGACTGGTTTGGGTATTCCATTATCAAAAACAGATGGGGCACAGAATAATTATCTTTCCACGGAAGGATCTGTAGAATATGATCTGTCTAAAAAGAATGACGGTTCTTTGGTAATACGTGCGTATTCCAAACCTACAAACATCGGAATGGTGAGTACAAACGGTTCTGCTAATCAAGCTTATGGCGGAGGGGTAGTGTGGAGTAAAAGCTTCAATTCTTTGTTTAAAAAGAAGAAAAAAGACAAAAAAACTTCAGATGCAAAAGGTGAAATAAAAACAGATTCAATAAAATCGAATGGTAGATAATTAGAATATTTTAATGATTTTTATCATCTGTGTTAATTATTGTTAATATTTGATATATATTTTTTAGTTAAATTATTTTTCGTAAATTTGCAAAAAATACATAGATTTTTTAAAGAAATTGTAATTTAACTAATATGAACTATCAACTGGACGAAATAGACAAGAAGATTCTTGATTTCTTAGTAGAAAACACAAGAATGCCTTTTACTGAAATTGCAAAGCAGATGGATGTTTCTGCTGGAACAATTCACGTAAGAGTGAAAAAGATGGAAGATGCAGGTATTATTTTGGGATCATCTCTTAACATTGATTATGGTAAGCTGGATTATCACTTTACAGCTTTCATAGGTATCCTTTTGACAAAATCCAACCGTACTCAGGAAGTATTGAAAGAATTGTCAACTATCCCTAACGTAATAGAGGCTAGCGTTATTTCAGGAAAATATAATATTTTCTGTAAAGTAAGAGCTAAGAATACTGATGATGCTAAAAGAATTATTTACCAGATCGACGATATTCAGGATGTAATGAGAACTGAAAGTATGATCTCTATGGAGGAATTCTTAAGTGACAAAAACAGACTGATCAACGCAATCTCTGTGTAAGTCAAATTTTAAACGAATAATTATAAAAGAACTTATGAAATCTCTCATAAGTTCTTTATTTTTGTAGATATGGAAGAATACAGCTATTTTGACGAAGATCCGAAAAAAGGATGGGGATTTATACTGGCGTTTGCGGCCTTAATGTTGTTTACTATAATGGGACTTGGAATAGATGTGGATGAATATCTGCAGCATGAATACCTTCAGATTCCGAGGTGGTACTTCTATGTGATTTTTTCCATTGATGTACTGATGATGATAGGGCTGGTGCTGATGTTCTTCTACAGAAAGGCAGGAATTTTTATGTTTCCGGCTTTACTGGTACTGCATTTTTTTATGCACAATTACTACCTGTCTACATTTCTGTATACGGATGTTACCAATCTTTTCCTGTTTACAGGTTTCGGAATGCTTGCCATTATCCCGAAATGGAAGTTTTTTAAGTAAAGCTTAATTAGAATAATATAACAAACCGCTTTTAAATTAAATTTAAAAGCGGTTCTCAATTAACAAGGGCAATGAAAAAAAAATTATCTGAGTTCAAGAGCATGGAAAATTTCTTGTTTTAAAGGATTTTCAGACCAGTCATCCCACAAGCCTGTATAGGGATTATAGCCGCATTTCAGAGGTTTTGATATATTCAGTCCTTCTTTGTTTTTTAGAGAGTTTTCAGTATATGCCCGGCAGTCTGTGCAGATGTAACGGAACTCACAGTCTTTACATATTTCAATTTGGTCTTTGGTGAGGTTCCAGTATTTTCTGAAATCAGGGTGATTGATAGCTTCTTCAAGGTTTTGTTGATAGATATTTCCAAAGCTCTCATTCATCAGCGGACAGTTTTTGATGTTGCCCTTTTTATCAATACCTATCTTTTTATACAGGCAGGAATTATGGTTAACGGCTTCTATCACTTTATTAATATTGGTATTGAAGTACTTCAGTTCCACTTTTCCACATGCAGATATCTTCAGATCATCTTTCACAAAATGTAATGAGAATCTATATTCATCTTTAGCTTTGAAAGGAGGTTTCGAACAATTGAAAAAAATGAGACGGTATATTCTGACTGTATTTTGTTGAAGAGCCTGTATAAAAGATAGGTTGACTTCCTGGTGAAATGGTGAGAAAATTTCTATTCCTGATAAAACTGAGGTTTTAAAAGTTTTGTCAATTTCTATGAATTCCTTTACTGTTAATGGTTTCAGACTGTAAATGACCAAATGCCTGATTCCGAGGTTTTCCACTGATGGATATATTTTTTTCAGGATCTTAATATTATCTAATTCAATAAAAAGGTTTGTTATTGGATTGGGTTCATGATATTCGTATGAAAGAGGAGGGAAGTTTTTATCCCAATCATTTTCTGTAATAAATCCGTATTCTTTTTCTAAAAGTAAATTCATATACTGCTGAAAAATTTCTTTGGATTCATCATCATATTCAGACAATACTTCGTCTATAGAGTTTATTTTTAATTCTTCTATAATTCCATACAACTCCAGCGGATACAGTTCTGATACATTTCTCTGTAAATCCGAAATGAGAATTCTTGTGGAGCCTTTGGTGATGAGAATGTTTGAGAATAAATTAAAGTATTTCATAATAGCCGGTTCAATGATTTTGTAGGTCTTTCTCTGATATAATAATTGGTCTGATATTTTTTGCACTCTAAAACATAGACGACATCATTAGGCTTTTTAAGCTTCTGATCATTGAAGGGCTCTATATGTTTGAAGGTAAGCGGAAGCTTGTTTTTTTCTTTAACTTTAATTTTCATAAGTAATCTGCTATTTTTTTGTCTACGGAGTAATTACAAGTACGAGACAATCCTAAAAACTGCCCAATAGTATTGACTTCTAAAAAATAAAATTTTCCATCTTTTCCTTTGATAAAATCTAATGATCCGCAATTAAGATCTAAGGAATTCATCAGAAGCTTAATTTTTTCTTCAATGTCAGAGGATAGTTTGTAAGGAACATTCCTATTAGGCTTTTCTAAATTATACTTTCTGAAATCAGTTTTTGTTTGTTCATCATTTTGAGAAAATATTGCCATCGAGTGACATTTCCCGTTGAGATAAAATGTTCTGATTTCAAATTCCTTATCAATCCTATCCTGAAAGAATGTAATAAAGAACTTCGTTTTTTCTCTCTTATGTACAACAGAGGTATACATAATCCCATTTAAATCCGTATCAATATCATCTAATATAGGATTCCCTCCAATTGTTTTTACGATTGTTTTATCCAAAGATACCTGATCTGTGTTGTCTGCCAGAAAATATTCAGGAATTTCTAACCCTATTTTTTTAGCCTCTTCCAATACCAAAAGCTTATTAACATCACTATTACTTTCTTTGTTGATATGTTTTTTAGACTCCAGTATTGTTCTTACATAATCTTCCAACCAATGCTGTACTTCATTCATATGGGCATTTACAGAAGGATTTTCATAATTTAGACGTTTGATTTTTAATCCGCCTCTTCTGTACCATACGCTTGTGATCTTATCCAGAAAAAAAGAATTTCTGTTACTCCTTAAAAGAATTTTTTTGTTCTCCACTGCAATTTCAAAAATTTCATCTTCATGGATACGGATGAATTCCTTTTTCATTTCAAGGAGCCATTCTATAATTTTATTAGTGGTTCTTTCATTGTTGTTGGAAATAATAAGAATCATGCTGTCATTTTTTTTGAACCTTAGATATACGTTTTAAAGCAGGCAAGCCTATTTTTTTCCTATTACGGTTTACTTTTATAGTATCAATAATAGCACTATAACTTGGATAAGAGCCATAAGGCATTTCGACTTTATCTATTTGCAGATTGTGGCGGTCTACCATATTAGCATAGTCTTTTGGAATGCAGTCTCCGGATTTTATATATTCCAGCATTTTAGTTTTGAAATAAGAATATTCTTTTTCACCTATCATATGACTGAACAATGGGTGCATAGGCATAAATACACCGTCATTTCCGATGAGCCCGATTCTTTGTACTGAAGGATAGCCATAGTTTTCAAACGTCCATTTCAAAAGTTGTGCATTTATTCTGTCATTTTTTTCCATGAGCTGTGGATTTCTCCTGCCTTCCGCCTGATCACGTACAAAAGCAATGCTAAAAGAATCTACCAGTCGCTTATTTAAACCTTTTTTCCAGTCTGCAATTCTTTGTTTTACTTCGGTGCTATCTATGCCATACTTTTTAAACAATCCGAAATAACTTCCATATGATCCTTCGTAAGGTGCAATAAGAGGAATAAGCTTGTATAGACTTTTCTTTCCTCCAAAATCTTTTTGATGTTGATCTGCCAACTTAATATAAGTTTCATATTCTTTAATGCGTTCCTGATTTTTAGGAGTGTATTTTTTGAACAACTTTCGGTATTGCTTTATAGCTTTTTCGGGTTGGTTAGCTATCCGGTATAGACTATCAATTTCATTCACTTTGTTATAATAAACAATATAATCATTGCTTTTACAGGAAAGAGCAATGAAAATAATAATGAGTAGGTATATCAAAATTGAATTTTGTTTCATTAGGTAACCATTATTTATTGGATTGATGATGCTCTTATTTGTAAAGGGAGGAATTATGTTCCTCCCTTTATAAATTGATAATAAGTTTAATGATAACTTTTAACAGATTTCCAAAGTAGATTCAAGTTTGTGATCTCTCCATGTTTCTTTATCATAGCAGTCTCCATTGTTTGTAGCAACATAGTTGATAGCAGTTTCCCCACCTTTAATAGTCTGTAGATTTTTCATTTTTTTGTTTTCTAAAGAAGAGAAGTTGCTCTTCATTCCTTTTAATTTTTTCATGTTGGTAATTTTGTTGTTTATGTTATTCATTTGTGTTAAATAAACCCTGGCTTAGGGCGGATAATTCTACCTATTTATTATGCACTGTACACTTGCACTTTAAATTTTAAGAATGTATTTCATCAACGTTGATGGGATAAAACTATAAATATTTACATCACTTATATGGGATAAAATGTGTAATTTTTTTGTTTTTTTCAGTTTGCTTTTTTATGTGTACAATTGTACAGATTGCACTTATGCTTATATAAAAGAATTTTAATAAAAAATGAATTCTTTTAAAATTATAAGAGCCTTATAGATATACTAAAAAAATGAATTTGTAACAAGTGAAATAGAAACTGAATTATTTTCTATTGTGCAAAATACTTCATCAACTTGAGTATGTGTAAGAATTGCATACAGGGCAAATAGGATCACAATTTATATATGAATTTGCATATAAAAAATACAAAAAAATGATTGCCTAATTCTTTGTGAAAACTTATGAATCCCTACAAAGAAAATTTAAGTTTTGATACTTTTTCATTCCAAATCCATCAAAAGTCCTAAAATAAGATAGCCATAATCATGAAATTGAACAGCCTTTATAAGAAGATAATGTGCTGAATCAAAAGGATAAAGGTAATTTTACCACCCATTTTAAAAAAGAAAAGAAGTATGAATTTTGAAATTGTGAAACAACAGATTGAATATGCAGCCAGAAAAGCTTTTTTAGAAGTGTATGAAAAACATGGGGCAGAGGGAGTTTACAGTTTTGCTCTGTACAGCGATGAGGGAGCAATGACGGTTTGTCCTGCTGCCAATACATTGAAAGTAATGGAGAATGCAGATGAGGACGATGCTCTTTATTTTAAATATGAACCGGCAGAATGGACTTACGAAATGGTAGGAGCCAATAGAGAATTTGATCTGATCTGCACTCAACTGAGAGAAGAACTTAAGAAACACGATGACGATGATCTGTGGTTTGATGGCTTTCAGGCTAAGTTATATTCTACCTGCATTGAAGTGTTGGAAAAGCTTAAAAATGAGAACTTTTTTACCGGGATCACAGGAAAAGATATTTTCCTGATTTTCACGGTTTCAGATTATGAATTTGAGAAGAAGGATCTTAAAGATCTTATCATCAGACTTAATGATAATGAATACAAAAGTGAATATCTGAACTGGATGGCTACCTGGGGCAATTAAAAATATGAAGAATTAAAAAAACACTTCAAATATATAGATATGAAGCCCGGTAAAATAATTGCCTCAGAAGCCTCTTATAAAAGTAATGACCCTAATGAAATTATTAACTCCAATATTTCTGTTGTAAATCTTTTACTTGAATAAAGGAATTGAACAGCATGATATGTCTGATGATTCAATCACCAGCTATTGGGATATCATACCACTCATAAAAACGGAATTTTTCACAGTTTGTCTGGAATTCCGGCTGGCCAGCAGAGTTCTATAAAATCATCAAAGAAGGATTAAAGAAATTAATGCACCCAAACATTTTGAATTGTTTTTGTCATAATCTTTAAAAGTGGAAAATCTGAAAGATGATGTGCTGAAACCTTTTGGAAAAAGAATATTCGGACCAGAAGAGGCTATGCGTAAAAAAAAGTCCGGCGGTTTCGGAGGAAAACGCCGGATTTTTTTTATATAAAAGACTTATATTAAGCTAAAATTTTCTTTACAGCTTCTTTTACTGCAGCAGCATCAATTTTATACTTCTTCATCAATTCTGCCGGTGTGGCAGACTCTCCGAAAGTATCATTTACCGCTACAAACTCCTGTCTTGTAGGTCTTTTTCTTGCAAGCATACCCGCAACAGATTCTCCTAAACCACCAAGGTAGTTATGTTCTTCAGCTGTTACAATTTTACCCGTTTTTTCAACAGATTTTAAAATGATCTCTTCATCAAGAGGTTTGATCGTGTGAATGTTGATAACCTCACAGGAAATACCTTCTTTTTCAAGCTCATCAGCAGCTACAAGAGATTCCCATACAAGGTGTCCTGTCGCAACAATCGTTACATCAGTACCTTCCTGAAGCATAATTCCTTTTCCAATTTCGAAAGGCATATCTTCAGGGATGAATACAGGAACTACCGGTCTTCCGAATCTTAAATATACAGGACCTTCAAAATCTGCAATCGCAAGAGTCGCAGCTTTAGTCTGGTTGTAGTCACAAGTATTGATTACTGTCATTCCTGGAAGCATTTTCATCATACCGATATCTTCAAGAACCTGGTGAGTAGCTCCATCCTCTCCCAAAGTAAGACCTGCGTGAGATGCACAGATTTTTACATTTTTATTAGAATAAGCGATAGACTGACGGATCTGGTCATATACTCTTGAAGTAGAGAAGTTAGCGAAAGTTCCTGTAAAAGGAATTTTTCCTGTGATACTAAGACCAGCCGCAATTCCCATCATGTTTGCTTCTGCAATACCAATCTGAAAGAATCTTTCCGGAGCCTTCTCAATGAATTTCTCCATCTTCAAAGAACCGATAAGGTCTGCGCAAAGTGCTACTACATTAGGATTTTTGTCAGCCAGTTCAGCTAATCCTGCCCCGAATCCTGAACGAGTATCCTTTTTTTCTGTATATGTATATTTCATTTTTATTTTATTAATAGAGAGGTTAAGATATTAGTAATCAGCCGGAGCTTCTAGGTATAATTGCTTGAATGCTGTTTCCAACTGTTCGTCATTAGGAGCTTTACCATGCCATGCATGAGATCCCATCATATAATCAACTCCGTAACCCATTTCTGTATGAAGAAGAATGGCTACCGGTTTTCCTTTTCCGGTTTCTGTTTTTGCCTTCTCAAGGATTGCAATCACAGCTTCAAGATCATTACCATTTTTTTCTTCCAGAACAATCCATCCGAATGCTTCCAGTTTAGCATGAAGATTTCCCAAGCTTAATACATCATCTGTATCACCATCAATCTGGCGACCGTTATAGTCAATTGTAGAAATGATATTATCCACTTTTTTGGCAGCTGCATACATCAATGCTTCCCAGATCTGACCTTCCTGAAGCTCACCGTCTCCGTGAAGAGAGTAAACAAGAGACTGATCACCATCCAGTTTCTTTCCATCAGCCACTCCCAGAGCTACAGAAAGTCCTTGTCCAAGAGAACCTGATGCGATTCTGATTCCCGGAAGTCCTTCATGAGTAGTTGGATGCCCTTGTAATCTTGAATCTAATTTTCTGAAAGTACTCAGTTCTTCCACAGGGAAGAAACCAAATCTTGCTAAAGTAGAGTAGAATACCGGAGAAATGTGTCCGTTTGATAGATAAAAATGATCTTCATTTTTGCCTTCCATTGTGAAAGGAAGTTTATAGTTCATCACTCTGCCATAAAGGGCTGTGAAGAATTCTGTACAACCTAAGCTTCCACCAGGGTGTCCTGAATTTACAGCATGAACCATTCTTAAAATGTCTCTTCTGATCTGCGTAGTAAGAGTTTTTAACTCTTCAATACTTTTACTCATTATATCTGATTTATTTGCATGCGAATTTACAATTTTTTGCCGGCTTACGGAAATACAAAAATCCGGATGTAAAAACCCGGATTGAATATGATTTGATAATTTTTCTGCCTTTAACAGCCTTTATAATGTTTTTCTTCTCTCTACCAGAGCTCATAAGTTTTGTTTCTGCAGCTTTTTCAGCCTCAACCTTTGGCTTAAAGACTTTAAACGGTTCTATTCATAATGTTGATACTTCAAATTTTCCTGAGTATTGATGTCTGTAAATGTGAATGAAGAGTAAGATATTTTTTTCATGGTTATTTAATTTCTTTTTCTTTAATTTTTGATTGTGTTTATATCATTCGGATCAAAGATAACTACAATACAAAAGTCTATAAAACCGGTTATTTTAATAAAGAAAAGTTGCGTATTGAGCTGAATGCTTTGTGGTAGCTTAATTGTTGGTTTTTTGCTACGGAATATCATTTTTTTTTGAATTTTAGTATGTAATATTTGATAAAATTAACTAATTTTATAATTCAATAGCGTTTGAATTATAAATCTTTAACTAATTATTCTTTAGCTTTTGGCTCTAAGGATTAAATTAATAAAAATTACATACCATTATATATGAAAATTAAACAACTATTTTATTTAGGGATATTTATTATATCCGTTTCCTTCGGAAAAGCTCAGGATTTTTTTACGGTAATTAATGAAAGATCTATTAAAGCTGAACCTAAAAACAGAACCGTACAACCGGAAAAGTCACTCACCTATACATTGGATGTGGCGGGAATGAAAAGTTATTTTAATTCAGTTCCGGAATTGAAAGACAGTGATCGTAAAGATAATGCCCCGATTATTGTGTTACCAATGCCTGACGGTACGAAAGCAAAGTTCAGAATCTGGAAATCTTCCGTGATGGCTCCGGGATTAGCCAGCCAGTTTCCTCAGATTGTTACTTTTACAGGACAGGGAATTGATGACAGATATGCTACTCTAAAACTTGATTTTACAGAATTGGGCTTCCATGCGCAGATAAAATCTATAGTAGCTGGTGATTCTTATATAGATCCTTATGCAAAACAGGATATCAATAATTATATCATTTACAAAAAAAGTGATTTGATTGATAAAAATCCGAGATCATGTGGAGTAAAAGATGAAGATGATACCCCAGCCGGAAAAAAAAACGCTCAGAAAACCACAGCTCCAAGCGTAGGAACGCAAATTAGAGTTTTCAGACTAGCGGTGGCTTGTACAGGAGAATATGCGGTAGCAGCAACAGGTTCAGCTACACCTACTGTTGCGCAGACCCTTTCCGCCATTGTAACATCAGTAAACAGAGTAAATGGAGTATATGAACAGGAAGTAGCTTCAAGATTGATATTAGTTGATAACGAAGCCAATGTAGTCTTTACCAATGCAGCTACAGATCCATTTAACGGAAATAATAACGCCGGAACATTAATTAACGAAAGCCAGACTCAGATTGATTTACTGATAGGAAATGCCAATTATGATATTGGTCATACCTTCAGTACGGGAGGTGGCGGATTGGCTGGATTGGGAGTAATCTGTAACAACTCCAATAAAGGAAGAGGAATTACCGGTTCTCCTAATCCAGTGGGAGATCCATATGATATTGATTATGTTGCCCATGAGGTGGGACATCAGTTTGGAGGTCCTCATACTTTTAATGCTGTTACAGGCAGTTGTAATGGAAACCGTAGTGCAGCCAATGCAGTAGAGCCAGGAAGTGGAATTACCATTATGGCGTATGCAGGAATCTGTGGAAGTACTAATAATTTAGCTGCTAACAGTATTCCTACGTTCCATACCAAATCATACCAATCTATTACGACAAAAGTTCAGTCAACAACATGCCAGGTAACACTTCCCAGCAACAATTTCGCTCCTACAGTAAATGCGGGAGGTGATTATACCATTCCTAAAAGCACACCGTTCAGATTAGAAGGATCTGCTGCGGATATTGATAACAATCCACTTACTTACAGCTGGGAACAGAATGATACAGGACCGGCAGGTGACTGGAATGCTCCAACATTAAATGCTCCTCTTTTCAGATCATATGTACCTGTAACCGTTCCTTACAGATATTTTCCAAAACTTACCGATGTAATCAATGGTACTGTTTCCAAAGGAGAGGTTAGACCATCTTATGCAAGAACGATGGAGTTCAGGCTGACTGTAAGAGATAATAATGCGGGTTGTGCTGGGGTAGCCAATGATGATGCTATTATTACCGTTGATGGAAATTCCGGACCTTTTAATGTCACTGCGCCTGCAACGGCAGTAAACTGGGCGGGTAATTCAACGCAAACAGTAACATGGGATGTAGCCAATACAACTGCATTTCCTGTGAATGCTGCTACTGTCAATATTTATCTTTCAACAGATGGCGGTCTTACATATCCTACCCTGATTCTGGCTTCTACTCCCAATGACGGTTCTGAAGCTGTTACTATTCCAAACGTAAATACTACACAGGCCAGAATTATGGTGGCGGCAGAAACGAATGTTTTCTACAACATTAACCCAATCAACTTTACCATCACTCAGACATTGGGCGTTAATGAGGCCGCGGCCAATAAAGAGGTGTTTGTAGTATATCCTAATCCAAGCAAAGGACTTCTGAATGTGAAATTTACCAATTCAAATGAAGTGTATGATATTACAGTTTACGACGTAAGCGGTAAATTAGTGTTCACTCAGGCAAATAATAAATTGAATCATGATAAGACAGGTACTTTTGACTTGTCGCACCTTGTTCAGGGAGATTATCTGATTAAGGTTAAATCTAAGAATCTGGAGAAAACAATCAAATGGATTAAAGAATAATCTATTTCATTTGATCAAAGTAAAAAAGACTGCCTTCAATTGAAAGCAGTCTTTTTTATTTGAATTGAAACCCATGGGGAAATCTGGTTTTTGGGGGCTTTTCAGAATATACAAGCTTAAAAGATTTTAATGATTAATGTGAATTAATGGATAATTATTTTTCGAATCGTAGTATTTGCTATATTTTATGTTGATTATAGAGGTTTTTGCTTGTAAAATACTGTTATTCATTGCGTTATGATTTTTATTCTTATATTTAAATTTTTTAAAACATTATCATATGAAAATTGAAAAATTATTTTATTTAGGGATATTCATTTTATCAATTTCTCTAGGAAAAGCTCAGGATTTCTTTACTGAAATCAGTGAACGTACACTTAAAACAGAATCTAAAAGCAGAACGGTACAGCCCGAAAAATTTATTACCTATAAGTTGGATGTAGCTGGCTTGAAAAGCTATCTGGCTTCAATTCCGGAGCTGAGAGATAATGAACGTAAAGATAATGCCCCAATTATTGTTTTGCCAATGTCTGATGGAACTAAAGCTAAATTCAGAATATGGAAATCCTCAGTAATGGCTCCGGAGTTAGCCGGTAAGTTTCCCCAAATTATCACGCTGACAGGGCAGGGTGTAGATGATCAATATGCTACTATAAAACTCGATTTTACAGAGTTAGGATTCCACGCTCAGATAAAATCAATAGTATCAGAAGATACTTACATTGATCCTTACGCAAAACAGGATATCAATAATTATATCATTTACAAAACAGGTGATTTAATTGATAAAAAGCAAAGAGGCTGTGGATCAAAAGATGAGAGTTTTAAATCAGGAAAAAAAAATGTCCAAAAAACAATAGCTCCAGGCGTAGGAAATCAAATTAGGATTTTTCGGTTAGCGGTAGCCTGTACGCACGAATATGCAGAAGCAGCAACAGGATCAGCTGCTCCTACTATTGCACAAACTTTGTCTGCTATTGTAACAACTGTAAACAGGGTAAATGGAGTATACGAACAAGAGGTTGCTGTAAGATTGATCCTCATTCCTACTGAAAACAATATTATATTTGTAAGTAATACAAATGATCCTTTCACAGGAAATGATGATGCAGATATACTAATTGATGAAAGTCAAACGGTAATCGACTCAATAATAGGAACAGCTAATTATGACATAGGACATACCTTTAGTACCGGAGGTGGTGGATTAGCTGGTTCGGGTATATGTGATTCTTCATACAAGGCCAACGGAATTACCGGTTCACAAAACCCAGTGGGTGATCCTTACGATATTGATTATGTAGCCCATGAAATGGGACACCAGTTTGGGGCTCCGCATACTTTTAATGCAACAACAGAAAGCTGTGGAGGAGGAAATCGTGAGGCTTCCCATGCTGTAGAACCCGGAAGTGGAATTACGATTATGGCGTATGCCGGGATTTGTGGAAGTACCAATGATTTAGGCTCTAATAGTATTCCTATTTTTCATACGAACTCGTTTGAATCCATTACTTCAGAAGTTCAGTCTCTCACATGTCAAGTGACAACAGCAGTGGCTAATACTGTGCCTGCTGTTAATGCAGGAAATGATTATACAATCCCAAAAGGAACCCCATTTAAGTTAACAGGCTCTGCAACAGATACTGAAAATAATCCACTTACCTATTGCTGGGAGCAGAATGATGCAGGGCCGGCAGGGGACTGGAATACGCCATCAGGAAATGCTCCTCTTTTCAGATCATATGTACCTGTAACCGTTCCCTACAGATATTTCCCGAAACTTACCGATGTAATTAATGGTACTGTTTCCAAAGGAGAGGTTAGACCATCTTATGCAAGAACGATGGAGTTCAGGCTGACTGTAAGAGATAATAATGCGGGTTGTGCAGGAGTAGCCAATGATGATGCTATTATTACCGTTGATGGAAATTCGGGGCCTTTTAACGTAACTGCACCTGCTACAGCCGTAAACTGGATAGGTAATTCTACTCAGACAGTAACATGGAATGTAGCCAATACAACTGCATCTCCGGTGAATGCAGCTACTGTTAATATTTACCTTTCCACAGACGGAGGTCTTACGTATCCTATCCTGATCCTGGCTTCCACTCCAAATGATGGTTCTGAGACAATCACTATTCCAAACGTAAATACTACACAGGCCAGAATTATGGTGGCGGCAGAAACGAACGTCTTCTATAATATTAATCCTGTTAACTTCACTATCACTCAGACATTGGGTGTGAACGAGACTGCTGCCAATAAAGATGTGTTTGTAGTATATCCTAATCCAAGTAAAGGATTACTGAATGTGAAATTCACCAGTTCAAATGAAGTATATGATATTACAGTATACGACGTAAGCGGCAAATTAGTATTCACTCAGGCAAATAATAAATTGAATCATGATAAGAAAGGTACTTTTGACTTATCTCATTTGGTTAAAGGCGACTATCTGATCAAGGTTAAATCTAAGAATTTGGAGAAAACAATTAAGTGGATTAAAGAATAATCTGTTTCAATTGATTCCCATCAAAAGAAAAGGCTGTCTTCATTGAAAACAGCCTTTTTTATGCTTTATAAAGTATTAAACGACTTTTAAATGTTGTTTGTTTTTTACCAGCCACAGACCGATGAAGGTCAGCAATCCGTTAAGAACAATCAGTTCTACACCAATTTTATAATCTGTATAAGTGGTAACAGCAAGATTGATTAAATACGTCAGAATTGGGGCTAAAATAGTCACCGCAAGAATTGAATATTTTCTTGAAATCTGGAACTTTGTGAAAATTCCAAAGGCGAAAAGCCCTAAAAGCGGTCCATAGGTATATCCTGCAATTTCCATGATCAGATACACAATAGATTTATCATTCAATGCTTTGAAAACCATGATCAGGATGAAGAAAACGACAGTGAATGTTAAATGTACTTTCATACGGAGACGTTTCTTCTCTTTTTCAGTTTTGGTTTTATCCTCATTAAGGTTTAATAGATCTACACAATATGAACTAGTTACAGCAGTTAAAGCTCCGTCTGCAGACGGAAATAAAGCAGAAATTAATCCAATAATGAAAATAACAGAAATAGCCATAGGGAAGTATCCCTGAAGTGATAAAGCCGGGAAAAGATCGTCTCCCATTACGTTTTTAATGTTTCCGGCAGTATCTTTAAATCCGAAAATATTTGTGACTGTTTCACCGTTTATAGTTCCATATTCTGCACCATGCTGCAGTGCAAAAAGGTATAACAATCCTCCCAGAAATAAGAATGCAAGATTCACAATAAGAAGCGTCCCCGCAAAGGTCAGCATGTTTTTCTTTGAATTCTTAAGATTATCCACAGATATATTTTTCTGCATCATTTCCTGATCTAATCCTGTCATAGCAATGGTAATGAAAATTCCGCCCAGAATTGTTTTCAGGAAAAAGGTTTTGGAATTAGGATCAAAATTGATGAAATGAGTGTAATTTTTCTGTTCCAGAATGGTATACGCTTCCCCAAAAGATAGATTCAGATTGGATAAAATATAAACAATACATGCTACAAGACTGATGATCATAAAAGAAGTCTGCAGCGTATCTGTAATAACGATGGTCTTTACACCGCCTTCAAAAGTGTACAGAAGTACCATTAACAGAAGTACAAGAGAAGTTACCCAGAACGGAACTCCCAATCCTTCAAGTAAAAATATCTGTAAAACATTCACTACCAGATATAATCTTGCGGTAGCTCCAATGGCTCTTGAAATAATAAAAAAGATAGAACCTATTTTATGCGCCTCCACATTGAATCTTTTTCCCAGATACGTGTAAATAGACGTCAGATTCATCTTATAATAGAGTGGGAGCAATATTGCTGCAACAATAAAATATCCGATGAAGAAACCGATCACCATCATATAGTACTCAAAACCTCCGTAAATATATTCGGAGCCGGTCATTTTTCCGACTGTTCCCGGAACGGAAATAAAAGTAACCCCGCTTAAGCTGGTTCCTATCATACCGAATGCTACGAGCCACCATTTACTCTTTTTGTTACCGATAAAAAAAGACTGGTTGTCCGAATTCCGGCTGGTGAAATATGAAATCACCAAAAGACCGATAAAATAGACGAAAACAAATAACAAAAGGATAGTTCCTGGATTCATTCTTGATTTTTAAATTTTAGCAAATATATAAAAAAGATCAGTCGTAGCTCATGAATTTAAAATCCTGTTCATTTCATAACAGATTGCAATTGTTAATTTGCTTTCAGTCAATGTTTTTTATTAAAAATACAACCCTTCCAGAGACTGTTCTGAAAGGGTTGTATTGTAAGGGTGTAATACAGTGACTAATTCACTAAAACATCCTGAAGTTCCTCACTTTTCTGAAAACTTGCTTTAGCAAAAGGGCAGAGGGGAATAATTTTCTTATTATTTTTTCTGGCAAAATCTACCGCAGCCAGAAGCATTTCCTTGCCCACACCTTTTCCGTTGTAGGCTTCTTCCACCTCGGTGTGGTCTATAATAAATCTTTCTTCTCCGGCCCAGGTATACGTCATCATTCCTGCGCGTCTTCCATCTGTGAAAGCTTCAAAACTTCCGTGTTTTTCGTCGTTGTTTTGTTTTACTTCGATCATGTTATGAGAATTTAGTTAGTATTTCTATGTCGTTGGTTAATATTTTATGAACAGGGCATGCGTCCGCAATAGTGTGCAGTCTTTTCAGCTGCTCATCATCCAGAACACCTTCAAAACTTATGTCTCTTTTGAATACGGCTCTTTTTGTTAATGGAAAATTTTCAAGCTCTACTTCAACATGAATGTTTTCCACGTCCCATTCTTTTCTTTCAATATACATTCTCAAGGTAGCTGCTGTACAGCTTGCCAGTGATGTAGCCAGGATTTCCATAGGATTAAGACCTTTGTTCTGTCCGCCTTTATCAATCGGTTCATCCGTAATGATTGTATTTTCGCCGGCTGTTACTTCTGTATAATATTTTGTTTTTCCCAGACTTGCTTTTACGGTTATCGCCATTATTTTTCTGTATTGAATTTATAACTTAATGCACCGGAAGGGCATAAGTCGATCTGATTTTTTAGTTCTTCGGGATTGGCGTTTTCTGCTTTTATCCAGGGTCTTTCTTTAGGATTGTAGACTTTCGGAAGTGTTTTTACACATATGGCAGAGTGAGTACATTTCTTAGGCTGCCAGATGACGGTAATGTTACCGTTAGGATATTCGTGTGTTTCCATATCAATTTTCTTTTAATATTTTTTCAATTCTTCGGTCCGGAATCAGCCATATAAGAGCCACGATATAATAAAAACCTATGGCAATATAAGGATAAAAAAATGAAGTTGCGATTCCAAGGACATAAAATATAATGGAGATATACTCTTTATATTTCGAATGAATAGCTTCTTTCAGCTTTGATTCTTCACCTTCAAACCTGATGATGCTATGTTCCAGAATCGTATAAGCAATAGCCGACATAATGAGACCGATACCATAGACCGCAACAGGATTTTTTGCAAAACCGGTAGCCCCGATCCATTCCGTAGCAACAGGCATCAGAGAAAGCCAGAACAGAAGGTGAAGATTAGCCCAAAGGACGGCTCCATTTACTTTCTTTACCGTCTGAAACAGGTGATGATGATTGTTCCAGTAGATTCCTACATAAATAAAACTGAAAATATAGGCCAGAAACTTAGGAAGGAGAGGTTTGAGGTCTGCCCAGCTGTTTCCTTCCGGTACTTTAAGTTCAAGTACCATAATAGTGATGATAATAGCAAGAACACCGTCACTGAAAGCCTCAAGTCTTCCTTTAGTCATTCGTTTTAACTTGATTTTTAAAATTTTGTATTTTACTTTTCAGATCATTCAGCATATCGGGGTTGATCACACCGCTTTCCAAATCGAAATTTTCGTAAAATTTAGGCAGTGAAAAAGTATCCTTGATGTCTGCTGCAAACTGGGGGAAAAACGTTTTGGCCGTATTCATTACATTTCCGCCGCCATAACCTCCGGGAGAGGTGCTCATCAGCAGCATGGGCTTGTTCTGGAATACTTTTACATTAATCCTCGAAGACCAGTCAAAGATATTTTTAAAAGCGGCGCTGTAAGAACGGTTGTGTTCCGCCAGCGAGCAGATGATCACATCACATTCCTCAATAGCTTTTAAAAACTGGTGGGCTTCCTCCGGAAAACCCTTCTTTTCAAGGTCTACAGAGAATACTGGCATGGTGAAATCGTTGAGGTCGATCAGATTGATTTCCTCATCCTGAAAATCTTTCAGAACAAATTTTACCAGTTCCCTGTTGATAGAAGTGGAAGACGTACTTCCGGCAAATGCTAATATTTTCATGTTAATCTGAGCTGAAATTATTTTCTGTTTAAAATAGCCTTTGGAAGCGGAACATATTCGTTTTCATCACCCGGAACCAAAGGAAATGCTTCGTGATTCTGGTCATTCCAGTTTACTTTTGCCTTTTCAATTAATTCTTTATCAGAGTTAACAAAATTCCAGAATATAAAACGCTCTTCATCAAATGGTTCACCACCGAAAAGATATACCGTTCCGTTTTCACTCATCTCAAATTCGCAAAGTTTGGTATCTTTGGCGATCATCAGCTGTTTTGAACCATAAGAATTTCCATCAGTAGTTACGGTTCCATCCAGAACATACATAGCTGCTTCTCCGTAAAGATCTTTCCCGATGCTTATTTTCTTCGCCTCTTTTGTCTTGATTTCAAGGAAAAATAATTTGCTGTGCACCGGAACCGCAGACGTTCTTCCAAACGCTTCGCCGGCAATTAATTTATACTGAATACCATCTTCTTCCCAAACCGGAATTTCATCCGCTTCAATATGATGAAAAGTAGGTTCAGACTGCTCAAGATGCTTCGGAAGACCTACCCAGATCTGAAAACCGTGAAGTCTTTTATCACTGTGTCTTAAATATTCAGGCGTTCTTTCTGAATGTACAACTCCTTTTCCGGCAGTCATCCAGTTAACAGCACCCGGTTTTATTTCTATAGCACTTCCGATACTGTCTCTGTGAAAGATGGAACCTTCCAGCAGGTAAGTTAATGTAGATAATCCGATATGCGGATGTGGCGGAACATCAAGATTCTGATAATCTTTCAATTCTGAAGGGCCCATATGGTCTATAAACACGAAAGGGCCGACCGCTCTTTTCTCACGGAAAGGAAGAAGTCTTCCTACCAGAAAATTTCCGATATCTGCTGCTTTTTCTTCAATAATAAGTCCAATATTTGACATGGTAATGTGATACTTTTTAAGATATTGTTTTTTTAATCAATTGATGAGTTCTGATGAAGATTTAAAGTTTATCATAGCCTTCAAATTTCTCATCCACGATGCGTTTCCATTCAGGATGTTTTTTGATAAAAGCGAAAACATAAGGACAGAATGGAAGAAGCTTTTTTCCGTTTTCTTCAATATAATTCAACGTTTTCTCTACTACCGCAGCAGCTGCACCTGTTCCGGCCAGTTCCGGTTCTGCTTCTGTATGTACTAAAGAAATCTGGTGCATGGTTTCACGGTAATCAATAAATGCATAATGCCCGTTGAATTCTATTTCAAATCTTTTTTCGGCTTTTACAAGAGGTATATTTTCAAATTCTGGTTTCATAATATTTGTACTAAAAATGCTATGTTTCCTATATAGAAGGAAATTGCGTATTAAAACAATTAAACCTTACAGGTTCATAAAACCTATAAGGTTTGTCATTATATAAAGTTAATAAAAAAAGGAATAATCAAAGATTAAGATAAATTTAATTCTTTTTAATCTTCCAGGTATCCGAATTTTCCGGTATTAAAATCCTCGAAAGCCTGCATGATTTCTTCTCTGGAATTCATCACAAAAGGACCATGAGGATAAATAGGTTCATTGATAGGCTCTCCGCTGATGATTAAAACAACAGCATCTTCTTCTTTTGCTTCGATAGTGAATGTTTCGCCTTCATTTTTAAATAATACAAAATGATCCGATTTAGCGGTTTCTTCTCCATTAATGATAATACTTCCTTCAATTACCAAAGCTGCAGTATTGAAATGGGCAGGGAAATTAAATTCCGCTTTTCCTCCTGTCTTAAGCTTTGCATTCATCATGTGGAGCGGAGTAAAAGTGCTTGCAGGACCTTTATGACCATTATATTCTCCGGCAATTACCTCTACGTAGCTATTTTCACCCAGATCAACTTTTTCCATTGCAGCGTTTTCTATAGCCTGGTATTTTGGGCAGCTCATTTTATCCTTTGCCGGAAGATTCACCCAAAGCTGAACCATCTGAAAGATTCCTCCTTCTTTTGCCCATTCTGTTTCATGGTATTCTTTGTGAAGAACTCCTTTGGCTGCTGTCATCCATTGAACATCACCTTCACCGATAATACCGCCGCCGCCAGCGCTGTCATGGTGTTCTACCTTTCCGCTATAGGCTATGGTTACCGTTTCAAAACCTCTGTGAGGATGCACTCCGACACCTCTCGGCCTGTCTGATCCGTTGAAATGAAATTTTGAATTGTAATCTAGCATAATAAACGGATCCATTCTTTTCATATCCAATCCAGGTATTCCAGGAATGAAATTATGAACCCTGAATCCGTCGCCTACAAAGTGTGCAGGTCTTGGAGATACTACGATTTCTATTTTTTTAGTTGCCATCACATTGTTGATTTATGTAAACAAAATTACCATTGTTATATGCGAAAAGCATTGATCTGTGTTAAGTTCGTAGGGGAGTAAAATATGAAAAGTAAAAGGTCGGATTGGGGCTATTCTTCCTTAGATTTCATATTCTTTCCATCCGAAATATGCAGTCTTCTGAAAACAAATCCGGACAAAATTGTCAGTATTCCTACCGTGAGAAAGGTTAACCGGAATGCGTTGTGAATTTCTCCTTTAATCAGATCTGTATTTTCAAATAGTTTTAAAACAATCAGTCCAAAGGCAATTCCGAAACCGATGGCTAATTGCTGATTAACGGAAATTAATGAGTTTCCGCTGCTGGTCTGAAAATTTCGAAGATCAGCAATAGAAATGGTGTTCATGGAGGTGAACTGTATCGAGTTGAAAAAGCCTAACACCGCAATAATGGGAACAAACCAGTATAGGGAAGTATGAATGTTCGGAATGGCGAGAAGACATATTAATGTTCCGATGATAAATGTATTCACCATTAAAGTCTGACGGTAGCCGTATTTATCTAAAATTTTTATAACAGAGGATTTTCCGAAGATGGCCGTTAAAGCCATGGGAGCAATGATCCAGCCCGAAGTTACTGCAGACTGTTTATAGGCAACCTGAATCATCAGCGGAAGCAATAGCGGAACAGAGCTGATTCCCAATCGGGTGGCCAGGTTTCCTACAATACCCACACGGAAAGTTCTTACCTGAAAAAGATTTAATGGGAAAATAGTATTTCCTCCTCTTTTTGCATGTTTGTAATAATAGTACAGAAACAGAAATCCCATGATAAACACCAGTAAGACCGGTGTAATATTCTGCATGTCTCCAAAGAGTTCCAATGAGACAGAAAGCAGGAGGGAAGCAGCTGCAAAAATCAGAAAACCTTTTAAATCAAAATCAACATCATCGGATTTGTAATCGGGCATGAATTTCAATCCTAAAATAATTCCTAAAAAACCAATTGGAATATTGATCAGAAAGATCCAGTGCCAGGAAAGATAATCTACCATATAACCTCCTACTAATGGACCGAGTACAGGACCGATAAGTGCCGGGATGATAGCGAAATTCATGGCTTTGAGTAGTTCATTTTTGTCAAATGTTTTGATCAATGCCAGTTTTCCTACAGGAGTCATCAGGCTTCCTCCAACTCCCTGAACAACTCTTGAAATAACCAAATGGGTTAGATTTTGAGAAAGGGAACAAAATAGTGAGCCTAAACTGAAGAGGATTAATGAAAAGATAAATACTTTTTTTGTTCCAAACCGGTCTGCCAGAAATCCACTGGCGGGCATAAAAACGGCTAATGTCAGAACATAGCTGATGATGGCGTTCTGCATGTTAAGCGGAGACTCTTTCAGGTCTTTAGCAATAGCAGGCAGGGAAGTGTTCAGAATAGTTGAATCCAGCATTTGCATAAAAATAGCAGTGGCCAGAATCAGGGGAAGTATTTTTTTTATGGATGTCTGTTGTATGCTTGTTTCTGTCATTTTGTATAGGCTGAACATTGAAAATATCCAGGCTTATTTTTATTTGAAGAACTTGCTTGCTTTAAGCGGTCTGATCCTTAGATCATGAAATCCATATAAAATTAAAAAAGTCCTGCGAGATTTCACAGGACTTATTGATTTATTTTCTAGGTTTTTCTACTCCTTTCCATTCATCACCGGCTTTTCTATACTGGCTTAAGGTAAAAGTTTTGAAATCCTTTGTTTTATATTCGATGTTATCGGTATTCTGCTCAAATGGCATGATATAGTAATATTCGATATCTGTTTTATCAGATTTGTTTCCTTTTTTTACAGAAGGAACGTATTTTGAAAATTTATAGCTTGGAAGATATTGTTTCAATCTTGTGTAGAAAGCATTGTCTTCTTTTTCGCTAGGGATGATATCTACAATATTCAGATCATCCTTTTTCTTATCAATCCAAAGGTAATATGTTTTTTCTTCTCCTATATTTCTGTTGAATGAGTTGAAAGCAAATAATTCCTTCGGTACAAGTTCCTTGATTTTTTCCGGATCTACTTTAGTATAATACTGACCTTTTGAAGGATCTACATATGTTTCAAGGTTATACATTAAAACAGAATTATTTTCAAATTTTTTATTTTTAAAATATTGATTTAATGATAATTCGGCAGTTGCTCTCAGCTCTTTACCTCTTGCATCCAGTTTTTTTGTCGGGTTCTGAGGGTTTACATATTTTACAAATTCATATAAAACGACAGGCTTTATATCTTTAAGGTGAGGATAAGTTTTCAGTTGCTCTGCTTTAACCAGCCAGTAGAATTGTTGATAGTAGTCATCCTTATCTTGGTCTTTCACACTCTTATAAGCCAAAGCAAGCTTCTTTGAATTCAGATATTTGCCATATTTTCCCTGTCCAAAAGCAAAACTTATGGCTAATAAGGCAAATAAAACAGTAAGGTTTCTTCTCATTTTTTTATAATTGATATTTTCGTTTTCCAAATATAATTATTTATTAGATATTATTTTGGATTGTGAGTTAAATTATGCCATATTGTTATTGTTAATTCAAGAAAAAATCCTGTATTGCTACAGGATTGATAAATTATAACTGAGGGAGTTAGATGTTTAAATGTGAAAAATATACATATCAATAACGAATTTTGCTTTACAAGTGAATGGTCAATAGTGAATTTTTGCTTCGTATGTGAATATTAAACTCATAATCTCGAAAACCCGAATCCCGCAACAAATTCACAAACGCAGCGGATTGACGATTGACTATTCATCAGTTTTCCTCTCTAATACGAAGTTTCATGTACCTTCACCGCTCTTCCGCTTGGATCGTTCATTTTTTTGAAGGCTTCGTCCCATTCCAAAGCAATAGGTGTGGAGCATGCCACAGATGGAACAGACGGAACCGTGGCGGCAGCAGTTTCACTTGGAAAATGTTCTTCAAAAATAGTTCTGTATCGGTATTCTTCTTTATTCTGAGGAGTGTTCAGCGGGAATCTGAATCTTGCATTCGCCATCATTTCATCCGTTACTTCTTTTTCGGCTACTTCTTTTAAAGTGTCGATCCATGAATATCCTACACCATCAGAGAACTGTTCTTTCTGTCTCCATACAATAGAATCCGGAAGAACATCTTCAAAAGCCTTTCTTAAGAGCCATTTTTCAATTTTTCCTTCAGCGGTATTGATCATTTTATCCTGAGGGTTAACGGTCATCGCAATATCCATAAACTCTTTGTCAAGGAAAGGTACTCTTCCTTCAATTCCCCAGCTCATCAAGGCTTTGTTAGCTCTTAAGCAATCATAAAGGTGAAGTTTGCCCAGTTTTCTCACTGTTTCATCGTGGAATTCTTTTGCATCAGGAGCTTTATGGAAATATAGATAACCTCCGAACAATTCATCAGAACCTTCTCCTGAAAGAACCATTTTAATTCCCATAGATTTGATGACTCTTGCTAAAAGATACATCGGGGTGGATGCTCTTATGGTGGTTACATCATAAGTTTCGAGATGATAAATTACATCACGTATGGCATCCAGACCTTCCTGAACAGTAAAGTTAACCTCATGGTGAACAGATCCAATGTGTTCTGCAGCTTTTTGAGCCGCTGCAAGATCCGGAGAACCCACCAATCCTACTGCAAAACTGTGAAGTCTCGGATACCAGGCTTCCTGTGTATCGCCGCTTTCTATTCTCTGACGGGCAAATTTTGCTGTGATGGCAGAAATCACAGATGAATCTAAACCTCCTGAAAGAAGCACTCCATAAGGAACATCACTCATCAGCTGTCTGTGAACGGCATCTTCAAGACCTTTTCTCAGTTTTGAGATATCGGTCTCATTGTCTTTTACATGATCAAAGCTGTCCCAGTCTCTTGCATACCATTGCTGAAGCTCAGCGCCGTCTTTGCTGTAAACAAAATGGCCAGGCAGGAATGTTTCTATTTTTTTACAGATGCCTTCAAGTGCTTTTAATTCTGAAGCAACGTAATAATTTCCGTTTTTGTCCCAGCCCTGATAAAGCGGACAGATTCCCATATGATCGCGCGCAATAAGATAAATATCGTTTTCAGTATCATATAAAGCGAAGGCAAAAATTCCGTTGAGTTTTTCTACGAAATCTTTTCCGTATTTTCTGTAAAGGGCTAGAATCACTTCACAGTCCGACTGGGTCTGAAATTCATAATCCGGAAATTCTTCTTTGAGTTCTCTATGGTTGTAGATTTCGCCGTTTACAGCTAATACTACTTTTCCGTCTTTTGTAAATAAAGGCTGTTTTCCGGAGGTAGGATCTACAATAGCAAGTCGTTCATGGGAAAAAATTACTTTTTCGTCCTGAAAAACGCCACTCCAATCCGGTCCTCTGTGACGGATTTTTTTTGACATCTCCAATACCTGAGGTCTTAATACTTCGGTTTTTTGTTTGGCGTCAAATAAACATACAATTCCACACATAATTTTTATTATTTATGGGACAAATGTAGAAGTGATGTTTATAAATAACAATTAAAAATGTTTGATTATGAATATTTTTAATCAATTTGTGTTTTTAAGTTAAAAATTTTAATTATTTATTGAAATTGACAAGTGTTTAATTAATTTTTTTCGCTGAGTAGAAAATAGAAAAACTTCTATACGAAATAAAAATGACATATTTATTAATATATGGTAATTAATTATATGAAATTTACCCCTTACTTTGTGGCTCGAAATAATTTTTTTTCATCATTTGTGTTTTTACCTTCTTGCAATTCTCATGCAAGAAGGTTTTGTTTTTATTGAACCCCCAGTAATATTCCCGAAACATTCCATGAGCTGAAGCTTGTTCCTTCGGTAGGGCCTTGTGGAATTTTTACCTGAATCGTATGTTTTCCCGCTTTCAGATCTCCCAGAGGAATGAAATCAGGATTGGTAACCGTTCCCGGACACCAGTTTGATCTGCTGAGGTCTGATGACGAAAGGCCGTCCTGAAAATTTCCGGAGGCCGGATTGTATAATCGGTACGAACCACAATCTGTTCTCCAAGGTACAAAAGAAAATACAGCGTTTCCATCCACTAATATAGAATTCGCTTTAGGAAGAAATTCATCACCATTTTCCCAACCGCCGTGTCCTGTTGTGGTATATCTTAGCTGAGCATTTTTCAGATCTTTATCCAAAGTGAAATCCACAAGAAGACCTTTGTCCTTATTGAACATGGTAGAATAGTCCTGTCCGGCCATTTCCATAATGTTTAAGGTGTTGAATAAAGGGATGGCTGTATTATTTTTATTAACAGTTTGATCGCTTTTATGTATCGTAATATCAAGACTTACTCTGTGTCCTCCTTTATCATAATTTCCGATAAAAGTTCCTATCCACAGTTCTTTTCCGGATATAGCAGGCTTTAATTCAGTAATATCCTGCCGGTAAGGGCTGATGGTCTGCCAATCTTTGCCCTTAAGCTGAATATGATTGAACTTCTGAATACCAAAAGCGGTGAAGAAACGCATCATTTCCATAGCAGGGCTGTAGTTGTCAGTAGCGGTAACTCCGTAATATTGCTTTCCGTTTCCATTTTCGTAGACAGGAAGCGCTTTTACTCCTTTTTCCAATCCATCAAAAAAAGACTTTTCTTTATCCTGCGGAATGAAAAATACGGTTCCGGTTCTGTCATAGGCATCTCCGTTGGATTGCTGTTTCAGCTCTACGAAAATATTTTCACCTTCTGTAATCTCAGGAAATTTTATTTTTTTCAGAATGATGGTTCCGTTGGCATATCTTTTAATCTTGTCGTCAGACTTTGAGGCATCAGAGAAATTAATGGTTTCATTTTCGAAAACACTTAATGTAGTAAATCTGCTTTTCCAGAGAAGGTCTTTATATCCCAGTTGATCTGTTGTTTGTATATTTCCTTTGAGAATATTTTCAATTCCGGTAGTCTTGACCTTCTTGATTGAACTGGCTGTAATTAAAGAATTTTTATTTCTCTCCACTTCCAGAACCAATCCTAAATTTTGTCCCAAAACAGAAGGTCCGCCTTTCAGTTTTAAATCATTGGTGTACCAGACTTCAATGGTATTTGAATTGACTTTTGTCACTGCTTTTTTACATTGGTAGCCCAATATTTTTTTGGTTTCATTGGTCAGTTCAAAATTCTGTTTTCCTACAGATTCAGTGTCTGATGATGAAATAATTGATCCCGGTTTTAAAAATGCGTAAGATACAATAGTGTTGGAAGACTTTTCTACTTTTGTTATCTCATAAGGATAGCTGCTTTTTTGTTCTTTGATTGTGCTGTTGAGAATGAAGTTTTCTTTCTCATTAACCCAAACGATGGTAGAAGGCTGATCTGTTATTGCTTTTCCGTTATAAGAGCTGGTATAATGAATTTCATAGGTCTGTGCAGAAAACAGACAGTATAAAAAAACAGCCACAAAATTGAAAACGATTCTTGTATGCATAAATAAATGAGTTTGCTGCAAAGGTATTCTAAACTTCTTACAGCGTCAAACCGGTTTTAATCTATACAGTTAGTAGACAATAGGTGTGAAATGTTACAAAAATTGTTACAATTTTTTCAGAAAGTTTCTGAAACAAAAAAACTACTCCTGGAAATAGAGTAGTTTAATGTATTGTTTGTTGGATTTGGATTAAGAAACTCTCTCAATCAAAGCCATATAGAATCCGTCATAGCCTTCGCTAGGCATTACTTTTTCATCTTTAATCATTTTGAATCCAGGATTGTTTTTGACAAATTCTTCTACCTGAAGATTGTTTTCAGATGGAAGGATGGAACAGGTAGCGTATACCATTTTTCCTCCTTTTTTAAGCATTTTAGAATAGTCCTGAAGGATCTGCTGCTGCTCCTTTTTAATTCTGTCAATAAAATCCTGATCAATTTTCCACTTACTGTCCGGATTTCTTTTCAAAACTCCAAGACCTGAACACGGTGCATCAATCAGAAGTCTGTCAGCTTTTTCATGAAGACGCTTGATCACCTTGTTGTCAGAAATCATACGGGTTTCAATATTGTGGGCTCCGGCTCTTTTGGCACGACGCTTCAGTTCGGCAAGCTTCCATTCGAAGATGTCCAACGCTACGATCTGCCCTTTGTTTTTCATTAATGCTGCCAGGTGAAGTGTTTTTCCACCAGCACCAGCACATGCATCTACTACTCTTTGTCCTTCTTTTACATCAAGGAAATACCCGATTTTCTGAGAAGAAGCATCCTGAACTTCAAATAATCCTTCTTTGAAAGCTGTAGTAAGGAAAACGTTTTTCTTTTCTTCCAGCTGAACAGCATCAGGATAATTTTTAATAGGAAAAGAAACAACACCCTCGTCTGAAAGATCGGAAATAAGTTCTTTGGTTGTAGTTCTTAAAGAGTTTGCTCTTAATACGGTAGGAGCCTGCTCATTTAAAGCAGCCATTTCTTTTTCCCAGCTGGCACCCAGTTCTTTTTCAAGTGTTTCAGCCAGCCATTCAGGAATAGAGTGTTCTATTGCTTTTGTAGGAACAGTGTTCTTTTTAAGTTTAGTAAGAATATCGGCGATTTTGATTCCGTCAAATTCTTCAAATTTTTTATAATTAGTTTTACTCCAGAGTAAATACGCAATAATCAGTTTGTAGATATTATTGGGTTTCACGCCTTCACCCATGTAGTATTCAAGGCGTTTTTTCCAACGGATAATATTGTAAAAAATTTCAGAAACAACAGCTCTGTCCTGGCTTCCCCATTTTCTGTTTGCTTTCAAAAGTCTTTCGATAACTTTATCGGCATATTTGTTTTTTTCAAAAAATGTCTCCTGTAAGGCATCGTGAATTCCGATTGCCAAGTTTCTGTGAATAAGTTCCATAAATTTGCTTCGCTGTTTGAATCTGCAAAAATACGACTTTTAATTGAGAGTTGAGGATTGAGTTGCTGAGTTTGGAAATTGAAGGATTTTAGTGTACAGGAGTAGGGTGATCTGATAGTATTAATGAAGGATCAGCCTGTTTATTAATTTTTTAAATGGTAGAAATAAATTGTAGTGCTGAATTTGTAAAGATTTTCCGAATATTTATATTTTTTATTTGCTGACAATAGCCTTTCACTCTAAAACGAATAAAGCTATGTTTTTTGCTTAATGAAAAATATTTGCTAACAAAATCTGCACTGTTCATTAGTATCCTTTATTTTCTTTGCAGCAAGTTTATTTAATTTGTATTAATTCACCAGTTTGTGTAAAATTAACATACGCTTAATATCTATTATACTGAACTTTATCTCTTGACTTCAACGTCTAAAAAGCTCTACCTTTGCAAAAAATAAAAATATGAGTGATACAGTACTTTGTCCAAAATGCAGCTCTGAGTTTACCTATCCGAGCGATAATATGATGGTGTGTTCCCAGTGTTTCTACGAATGGGATCCGGCAGAAGCAGCTGCTGAAGCAGCCAATGAAGGGAAAATATTGGACTCCAACGGAAATGAACTTCAGGATGGCGATTCTGTAGTGGTAGTAAAGGACCTTCCTGTAAAAGGAGCACCAAAACCGGTGAAAGCGGGGACGAAAGTGAAAAATATCCGTCTGAGACCGGGAAGTGATCACAATATTGACTGCAAAATTGATGGTTTCGGGGCTATGGCTCTTAAGTCAGAATTTGTAAAGAAAGCATAAGAAAACGTTGTTTTTCTATGTCCTAAAAAAAAGAAAAGGAAAAAATTGGACAGTGTAATCTTTCAACAGACTTAATTGCAAGATTGCTAATGTCCGTCTGGAAGGCAGAAAGAGAATTAACCAAAAATTTCCTTATACTTTAGAAGTACAAATGTAAGAAAAAGTTTGACAACAGCTTCTTATGTTTGTATTTTTTTATTGTTAAGTGTAAGTGAATGTATGAGTTATGGGTGATTAGCCTTTTGACTGAATAAATGAAACAGAGATCGTTCCCGATATTTTTTCATCCGTATAAATAACAAGTTCCTTTCCTTTTGACCTTAATTTATTCCAATAATGATTTCCTGCAAAACGGCTTTCAAGGACTTCGGCTTCAAGACCGGTTTCTGTGATTTTGATTTCCTTGGGATAATAAGAAAGTTTGGAAAGCTGGAAATCTTCAGCTTCTGTTTTACTGAAAATATTCACTTCCCCGAATAATTTAGCAACATAAGAATTGTAAGGATTTCTGTAGGTTTCTTCCGGACTGTCATTTTGAATCAGTCTTCCTGCCTGCAGAATAACAATCTGGTCCAGCCATGGCATAATATCCTGAAGCTCATGAGTGGAAATAATGAGAGAAACGCCATTTTGTTTTACATATCTGAAAAGTCTTTCTCTGAGTTCAATTTTTCTTGGGAAATCCAGATTACTGAATGGTTCATCTAAAATAAGAAGCTTGGGAAGTACGGATAATGCTCTGGCAATAGCCACTCTCTGCTGCTGTCCGCCGCTTAGATATTTTGGAAGTACGTTGGCAAAGTCCTGAAGACCCACTACCTCAAGAAGTTCTGCTACGGTTTCTTTTTTTTGTTTTAAATTGATATTTGAAATAAATTTTCCTACGTTTTCAGCCACTGTAGCATAAGGCATCAGGTCAAAATTCTGTGCTACGAACTTCATTTCAGGCTCTCCGGGAACAAGATTTCCTTTCGGTCCCAAAAGCTTTGTTCCGTTAAAAATAATCTCTCCGCTTTCCCAATCCAAAAGACCATAAATAAGGTTGAGAAGAGTGGATTTTCCACACCCGCTTTCACCGGCAAGAGCTATAATTCTGTTTTCTTCAAACCTTAGATTAAGGTTCTGAAACAGGGGATTTTCTTTGTTGTGAGAGAAAAATAAATTGTTTATTTCTAATAGCATATTACAAATGTAAGGTTTTTATGAAAACATAATTTTTTTTATTATATTAGCGGAACTAATAAAAATAAATCAAAAATGAGAAAAAAACTGTTTTCGTTAGCTATTCCTGCATTATTTTTTGCTGCTGTAATGGTTTCTTGTAAAAAAGACAAACCACTTACCAGTGAGAGTAATGAAGTGACAACTACCAAAGAAGGTAGCCAGTTCACTTTGGATACGCTAAACAGTAAGGTTGAATGGAAGGGATATAAAGTATTTAAATCTGAAAATACGAGCCATTTTGGAACCATAAAGTTTGAAAGTGGAGATGTAACGGTGAAAGACGGAAAACTGGAAAGCGGAAAATTCGTTGCTGATATGAACTCTTTAACTTCTGTGGACTTGAAAGACAGCCCGGAGGATTTAGGAAAATTAAATGGCCACCTGAAGAGCGGCGATTTCTTCGAAGTTGAAAAATTCCCGACAGCTTCTTATGAGATTACAAAAGTTACTCCGGCTACAGAAGGTGATTATAATACTATTTTGGATGGTAATTTAACCATTAAAGGAATTACAAAACCTGTTCAGTTTAAGGCTAATGTTTCTGTGAAAAATGGAGAGGTGAGTGTAGCTACTGAACCGAAAGATATCAAGAGAGAAGAGTTTGGGGTGAAGTTCCAGGCTCCTGCTGCAAACGGTGTGATCAAAGATGAGGTAACTCTTCAGATCAGCGTTAAAGCTTTAGAAAAGAAATAATTTTTTTATTTAAGTGAAATAAGTGATTGAAGTCTGCCTCCGAAAAAGAGGCAGATTTTTTTTTGACGGACTTATTATTCAACTTAAAATCGTATTTTTGCAAAACATTTTGAAAGGGTAAAATAATGATAGAAAAGATAGAAGAATTACTGGTCGAAGTAAATGGCTTCAATGCTACCTCTAAGGAAGATATCGAAAACTTCCGAATCAAGTACAATGGTAAAAAAGGAGTTCTTAATGATTTTTTTGAAAAATTTAAAGAAGTTCCTAACGACCAAAAGAAAGAATTCGGACAGAAGATCAATACTTTGAAGCAGGCAGTTGCCGTAAAACTGGAGGATTTGAAAAATGCTTCAGCATCTTCTGTTGTGGTTGAAAAGGAAGATCTTACAAGACCCGCTTTTCCATTGGAATTGGGTTCCAGACATCCGATCAATCTCGTTAAAAACAGAATTATTGAAATCTTCAAATCGATTGGCTTTGCTGTAGCAGACGGACCTGAGATTGAAGATGACTGGCATAACTTTACAGCGCTTAACCTTCCGGAATATCACCCGGCAAGAGATATGCAGGATACTTTCTTTATTGAGCAGAATCCGGATATTCTTTTGAGAACGCATACGTCTTCCGTACAGACGCGTTATATGGAAGAAAATCAGCCGCCGATCAGAATTTTATCTCCGGGAAGAGTGTTCAGAAATGAAGCAATTTCTTCACGTTCTCACTGTATTTTCCATCAGATTGAAGGATTATATATTGACGAAAATGTAAGCTTTGCTGATCTAAAGCAAACGATTCAGTTCTTTACCACTGAGCTTTTCGGAAAATCTAAAATCAGAATGAGACCTTCTTTCTTCCCGTTCACAGAACCTAGTGCTGAAATTGATGTGTATTGGGGATTAAACTCTGAAACAGATTACAGAATTACAAAAGGGACAGGATGGCTGGAGATTATGGGATGCGGAATGGTAGACCCTGCCGTACTGAAAAATGTGAATATCGATGCTGAGAAATATTCAGGATATGCATTCGGAATGGGTATTGAAAGAATTACGATGCTTCTTTACCAGATGAGTGACATCAGAATGTTCTTCGAAAACGACATCAGAACACTTGAACAGTTCAAAACACTATAAAAAATCAAACCTCCGGAACTCCGGAGGTTTTTGTTTTTAATTACTGACCTAAGAAACAAAACGTAATTAAAAACTGATCTTATTGAAAAATTTACACGTGTCTGTTTCTTATACCCATACTTAGGATCAACTGCTGTTGAATCGAAGTATGGACATGTCGCAGTTCTTTACCTGCCTCTATTATAAAGACAATAAGCAATAGGTATCTGTTACATTATAAATTATAAAAATACTGTAAAAAGCTAAAAATTACCTTTTTACAATACGGAAAGCAATATCTCTTCCCATTCCCTGAATAATGGCAAGATTAATCCAGGACAGCGCGAACTTTTCAAGTAACTCCACTTTATCACCTTTTCCAAAATCGTAACACTTTCCAAATCCACAGGCTAAAGCAAGTTCTTCTGCTGTTTTTTTTGCTTTTTCACTGTCTCCGGCCATCAGCATATCTATAGGCTCGCCATTATAAAAAGGATCGAGTATATTTTCATATCCTGTAGTATTGAAAGCTTTCACCACTTCAGCATTACAGGTGTCAGACAAATAATGGTAGACTGTAGGATAAGGATCAGGTTTTTTTCCAATAGAATTGGTAGCATCTATGATGATTTTCCCGGAAACATCTCCCCAGCTTCCTGCAATTTCTCCTATCACCTCAGGTGGGGTTGCTATCAGAATTATCTCGCTCTGCTTTACTGCATTTGCAACTGTTGTGAAACGGTCTTCTCCTATCTGGGTAGCCAGTTTAATATTTTTTTCACTCAGCGGAAATTGTGATCCGATTAAAACGTTATATCCTTTTTTGATCCATTGTTGAGCCAATGCTCCGCCGACATTTCCACTTCCGATAATTGTAATTGTCATAAGGTATATTTAATGTATTATTGATGTAAAAGTGATATAACCAATTCAGCAGCTGCGGCACCCGAATTCTGCTGCTGTCCTGTAATAAGATTACCATCCTGTATAGCATATGAACTGAATGGTGCTGCTACTTTAAAAGTGGTATCAGGAATTTTTCTCGCTTCAGCTTCTATTCTGTAAGGCTGAATTTTTACCCCTGCTGCCTGATCTGCAAAATCTTCCTCTGCATCAGCAAATCCGGTCCATATTTTATTTTTTACAATCAGATCATTATTGCTGGTTCTCGCTTCGAGCAATAATGTTGTGGAATGGCATACTGCTGCACTGGGTTTTCCTTTTTCATAAAAGCTTACAAAAAGATGCTGCAGATCTTTGTTGCCTCTAAACGTATACATTGGTCCCTGTCCGCCTACCAGAAAAATAGCATCATATTCTTCATGGTTTACTTCTTTAATACTTTTTGTATTTTTGAGAAGACTGTTAAAATCTTCTTTCTGCATATATCCCAGACTGATAATATCCCCGGCGGAATATCCGCTCGTATCTGTAGGATCTGAATAATTGTCCATTTTCAGATCTCCTCCTTCTGTAGATACAATTTCGGTTTCATATCCTGCTTCCTGAAATACATAAAGAGGATGAGTAAGCTCGGAGGCCCAAAAACCAATAGGCCAGCCGGTTTGTTCGCTTACAGCCGGTGAGCTTGCTACCATTAAAATTTTCCCTTTGTACTGAGCATTATGAAAATGCACATATTTGTTTACTTCTTTTGTCATTTTTTGATCATTTTGTATTCTAAGTTTTACCTTGCAAAATTGTATATAATATTTATATTTGTAAAGTACTTAACGAATAAGTATGATACTTACTTTTAGGAAAGTAATGATCAATTCATCAGTTTTCGATAATGCCGGATTTTATCTATAAAGGAAAAATTTATTATAATCCTGTTCAGTTAGTTATTGAGCAGGTAGGGGGAACCTGGAAAGCACCCATTCTTTGGAGACTTAAAACAAAAGTTTTAAGATACAGCGAGCTGAAAAAGGACATTCCTCATATTTCAGACAAGATGCTTACAACACAACTCAGAGAATTGGAAGAAGATGGATATATCCTCAGGAAAGTTTTCGCTCAAGTACCGCCAAGAACGGAATATTCACTTACAGAGAAAGGGGTGGAGATTGTTGCGATTATTGAAGTGGTAAGAAATTTCGGACTTAAGCTCATCCAAGAACAGCAAAAAGAGTAAAATACCATCATTGGCACACAAAAATACCTGCATGATCGCAGGCATTTTTATTTTTACGTGGTATTATTTTATAAACTTTAAAGGATATTTTACATTCTTGTAATCATCAATGCTGGCTTTCAGTGAGCCTACTGCAAGCTCTGCTTTCAATAGCATTGGAACATGGTTAGCATCATTGGAAACCCACATGGTAACGCCTTCTTTTTCTTTAAATACTCTTCCGCTTTTTACAGAAGGGATAATCTTCAAACAGTTAATAGTACCGAATTTTGTCTTTAAATTTTCTGTTCCGGTTACTTTTAACTGGAAAGGAAACATTTCGTCATCAATCCATACATTCATATTAATGATCGTTCCTATTTTCAGTTCATCCGGGTTTTTACTTCTTAAATAATAAAAGCAGGAAAGCATATCCTGAACACCTTTTACGGATTTTAAAACCTTAGAACCATTGGCCGGTGTCTTTTTATCTGTTAAAATCAACGTATTATTATCGTGATTAAAAACGGTTTCAAAATGCTGGCGATAGCTTCCCTCACGTACATTTCTTACATAGAAACTTGGTAATCCCGTTTCTGTATTGATAAAACTTTCATATAAATCTTCTACTTTGAAGAATGCTTTTACAGCACCTGTTGTCTGTCCTGTTCCTTTTACATAGAGATGAGGAACCCCTTTGTAGGTAGTTTGCTTTGTAGTAAGGTTGGCAGTTCCTGCGTTAAGGAAACCGTAGTGAATTCTAAGAGTAATAGATTCGCCGTCTGCGATATTATCAATCTGAGCCGAGCCTAAAAAGAATATAAATACAGCAAAAAGGTTCAAAATTTTATTCATAACAAGACATTTACAAAAACACTGCCAAATTTAAAATCTTAAATGATAGATATTTGACAAATCTCAGGTTTTTATTTAGAATCAATTAAATATGCTTCGCATTAAAATTAGTAAATTTGCAGTTACATGTCTAATTAAATTATCTTAAAGATTATGATAACCACTGATATATTGATCATAGGTGCGGGACCTACAGGACTTTTTGCAGTTTTTGAAGCTGGTTTATTAAAAATGAAGTGCCATATTATTGATGCGCTTCCTCAGCCGGGAGGGCAGTTGGCTGAACTTTATCCTAAAAAACCTATTTTCGATATCCCTGGTTATCCTTCAGTAAATGCCGGAGAATTGGTAGATAATCTGATGGAGCAGATCAAGCAGTTTCAGCCTGGATTTACCTTGGGTGAAACAGCTGTTTCTTACACTAAAGTAGATGATGAGTGGTTTGAAGTGATCACGAATAAAGGAACTGTTCACAGATGTAAAGCGATTGCGATTGCAGGTGGTTTAGGTACTTTTGAACCGAGAAAACCTACTTTTGAAAATATTGCAGATTACGAAGAAAAAGGTCTTGAATATTTCGTTAAAGAACCTGAACACTTCAGAAATAAAAAGGTTGTTATTGCTGGTGGTGGAGACTCGGCACTGGACTGGAGTATTTTCCTTTCTAATGTTGCCAGTGAAGTAACTTTGATCCACAGAAGAAACGAGTTCAGAGGAGCTTTGGATTCTGTAGAGAAAGTTCAGGATCTGAAAAATCAGGGGAAAATCAAATTAATTACGCCTGCGGAAGTTACCGGTATTAAAGGGGACGGAAAAGTAGAAGCGATCACTGTAGAAGTAGAAGGGCAGGAAGCTTACGATATTGAAACAGATTATTTCATTCCTTTATTCGGATTGACACCAAAATTGGGAGAGATCGGAAACTGGGGATTAAATATCGAGAAAAATGCAATCGTTGTAAATAATGCTTTGGATTATCAGACCAACATCGATGGTATTTATGCTATCGGGGATATCAATACTTATCCAGGAAAACTGAAGTTGATCCTTTGTGGTTTCCACGAAGCTACTTTAATGTGTCAGAGTGTTTATAACAGATTAAATCCAGGTAAAAAATTCGTATTAAAATATACAACCGTAAGTGGTGTAGACGGATTTGACGGAAGCCGTAAAGAAGCAGAGAAGGCAGTTGTGAAAAAAATTGACTAATTTTGCAGAATTATGTCAGACATTAATATTAAAATCACCGACAGAGAAGGGGTAACCCACGAAGTTGTAGCGCCTACGGATATGTCCATGAACTTAATGGAGATTATCCGTTCGTATGAATTGGCAGAAGAAGGTACTATTGGGGTATGCGGAGGAATGGCGATGTGTGCTTCATGCCAGGTATATGTAATTAACGATCCCGGTCTGGAACCAATGGGAGATGAAGAAGATGCCATGCTGGCTGAAGCTTTCCATGTGAAAGACAACAGCAGACTGGGCTGCCAGCTGCATATTGCCGATGCCATGGAAGGACTCGAAGTGGAAATTGCTCCTTATCCTTAGAAAATATTTTTTAATCTTAATAAGAAACCCGCCCGGATTTTCCGGACGGGTTTTGTTTTTTATGAATTTTTAGAGTTTAAATTTCCTCCTTAGAAATCCACTTTCCAACCGTAGGAGCCTGATAATTTCTCATCTTTTCCAGAAGATTATCAATGGTATCACTGATCAACAGCATGTCTCTGTTCACCTGCTTTAAGAATCCTTTATCCACCATGGTTTGAACCAGTTTGATCAGATCATCATAAAAGCCGTCAATATTCAACACTCCGATGGGTTTTTTATGAAGTCCAAGCTGTGCCCATGTGATCATCTCAAAGAATTCTTCCAATGTTCCGTAACCACCGGGAAGAACGATGACTCCATCACAAAGTTCGTTCATTTTGGTTTTTCTTTCGTGCATGGTTTCCACAATGATAAGTTCTGTCAGGTTTTTATGGGCAATTTCTTTGGATTGTAAAAACCGGGGTAAGACTCCTGTTACTTTACCTTTTTCACTTAAAGCACCGTTAGCAATTGTTCCCATTAAACCAGTTTCCGAACCACCATAAACCAGTTGTATATTTTCTTTTGCTAAAGTTTGTCCCAGCAGAAATGTCTGTTCTTCATAAATTTTATCTGTGCCGAAACTTGAGCCACAGAATACGGTTATACTTTTCATTGTATATGATTTGTTTTTTATGGTTTAGATGCTTCGACAAGCTCAGCATGACATCTCTAATACTAACTGTTTTTTTAGAGATAATTTTTAGCAGTGTCATGCTGAGCCTGTCGAAGCATCTTTATTAAATAAAAATATTCAGATTAAAACTAAAAATATCCAAAATCATAAGACTTTGGATATTTAATATTAGTTTATTCTATTTTGGTTATTTCCCAGGTGCCTTTCACTGCAAAAAGAAGATGAAATAATCTGTTAATGAAATCAGCTCCTTTAAATTTCCAATGTCCGGAATAAGAATTTTTAAGGTTTGACATGCCAGTATAATAAATGGGTTTATGTTTCTCATATTCATTTTCTATCCTTTTCCCATTCATAGACACTGTTGTTTTTATAGGCATTTGTTTAATGAACTCTATATTTTTATCATTAATCTTTCCTTTGATGGTTCCTATACCTCTGGTTCCATAATCGTGATCATCATCCTGTACTGTTCCTATAAAATTTTCACCATCAAACTCTGTTATTTTTAATAAGAATTCAATTTCCTTATCATATAACTCAGAACTTTGTCTAACGCTATATTTATATTTTCCTTTCCAGGTTCCAATCATAACTTTTAATCTGTTTATTTCTGAGGAATATTCGCTAAAATATCTTTCAGGAAGCTCCAGAATTTTTGTGCTGAAGGGATGTTGGCTCTCTCATCAGGTGAATGCGCTCCTCTGATGGTTGGTCCGAAACTTACCATTTCCATTTCTGGATAGTTGGCACCGATGATCCCGCACTCAAGACCTGCGTGGCAAGCTACTACATGGGGTTTTTCAGTGAACTTTTCAATATAAAGTTTCTCCATCAGCTGTACAATCTCTGAACCAGGTTTTGGTTTCCATCCCGGATATGATCCGCTGAATTCAACATTCATTCCAGCCAGCTCTGCTACCGATTTCAATTGTTCTGCTACTGAATATTTGGAAGAATCTACAGAAGACCTTGTAAGGTTTAAAATCTTGAGTTCTCCGCCTTTCAGTTCTACTCTTGCTACGTTGTTGGACGCTTCTACAAGATCAGCCACATCAGGACTCATTCTGTAAACTCCGTTGTGAAGAGCCTTTAAAGTGAGGATCACTTTTTTAGAATCTGTCTCTGAAATAGCTTTGTCGGAAGACGTAGAGTTCTCAATATTGATCTGAATTCCCGGTTCTACAGTAGCAAATTCTTCTAAGATCTCTTTTTTAAGAACCATTACATTGTCTATAAATTCCTGAGCATTTCTCACTGAAATTACAGCAACTCCTTCTCTTGGGATAGCATTTCTCAACCCTCCGCTGTCGATAGAGATCAATTCAATATTCTGGTTTTCAAGTCCGGTGTAAAGAAGTCTTCCCAAAATGATATTGGCATTTCCGAAGCCTTTATGGATATCCATTCCGGAGTGTCCACCCTGTAGCCCTTTTACTTCAAGTCTTACAATTTGTCCTTTTGAAGCTTCTGCAGTATAGGTTTGAGTGATTGTCACGTCTACACCTCCTGCACAGCCGATATCAATTTCATCATCTTCTTCAGTATCAAGATTCAATAGAATTTGTCCTGTCAATTGTCCTGGTTTTAATCCTAAAGCACCTGTCATTCCAGTCTCCTCATCAATAGTGAAAAGAGCTTCCAATGCAGGGTGTGGAATATCTGAACTTTCAAGGATAGACATGATGGTTGCTACTCCTAAACCATTATCAGCTCCTAAAGTAGTTCCTTTTGCCTTTACCCAGTCACCGTCAATTTCCATTTTGATTCCTTCGGTTTCAAAATCGAAATTCACATCATTGTTTTTCTGGCAAACCATATCAAGGTGCGATTGAAGCACAATAGATTTACGGTTTTCCATTCCTGCCGTGGCCGGCTTCTTAATAATAACGTTTCCTACTTCATCTACCGTAGTTTCCAGTCCTAAATTTTCACCAAATCCTTTGATAAATGCGATCACTTTTTCCTCCTTTTTTGAAGGTCTTGGAACAGCATTTAATCTGGAGAAATTTTTCCATATAATCTGCGGTTCTATATTAGATAATTCCATTGAAATTTATTTTTCTCAAATTTACGAATAAAAAAATGCTTCCGTGAGATACAGAAGCATTTTTGTAGGATTTCGCTTGTATTAACACCCACACTCTCCATAGATCGGAGTGGTAAATGTAGTTCCGTCCGGTTTCTCTATAGTCAGAGTTCCTTCAAACAGTAAAGCCTCTTCGCCCTTTATTTTTTTACCTTTTACAGAAATTTTATAATCATCATTTTCTATTTCCTTGGTCAGCAGTTCATCTACTTCCATGTCACTTGATGAGATAAGATTCATAGCAAGCCTTTTGCCATCCAGCATCATATATGCAGTTTTTCCGGCATCATCTGCGTAGATATATCTTTCATTTTCAAAATCAGATTTACTGGCTGCAAAATAGCAGGAACATTCTTTGATTTCTTGTGGAAACGGAATCGTCCCCACCAGAATATTTCCTGAAGAAGAAGCTCTTGCAGTTGAATCTTTGGCAACATGCAAAGAATCAGCAGTAGTGGAGTCTGAAACAGTCTCTTTTTCCTTTTTACAGGCTGCCAACAGAAATGCGGAAAATACAATGATTACATATTTCATGTGTTTGTGGTTTTGTTATTTGTTTATCCTCTTGCTCTTTCAAGAAGTGTCATCATTAATAAAGAAAGGATAACAAGGCTTTCTTCCTCGTCATCAATGTCAATCAGTCTGTCCAGCTGGAATCTTCTTCCGAAGAATGAAGGCATTTTTTTAAGCTTAAAATAAGCCTTTCCGTCTATCCCTGTTACCGTATATGATGGATTAAGGAAATATCCTGTAAACATCCCGATGATAGGAAGTTCTCCTACAAAGCTGTCCCAGAATCTTACCCACGCACTGTCTTCCTGAATTTTAAACTTAGGCTGATCATGTGCATCCAGAATATCATAACTTGCTTTCCAGATAGAACGCATTCCTTTTCTGGCTAATCTGCCAAAGTTTTTATTGTCAATAAGATCATTTAAAGAATATGAAGCGTTGAAATCAATCCATTGATTGGCTCTGATTCTGAAAAGTTCCTTAGACTTACTTTCATCATTAAAAACAATAACGTCTTCTTTCAACTTGAACATTTTCTGACGAACATATGCCACATAATTTCCATTTTTGTCAGTAATGTTAAAGTCACTTGCTAAAGTAGTGATTTTGAATTTGAAATCCAGAGGATAATTTAGATTGTTAAGTACCATGTTAGTTAATTTTTTTCATATTTAATTTAAGCCGCAAATATAAAGGTTTTTTTAGTGTTCTCAGGTATGGGAGAAATATAAAATATCATCATGGGACATTAATCTCATGGTCAATTGTCAATTTTTGCTGCGCAAAGTCAATAGTCAATAATCACTTTATACAAATTCACAAACGAAGGGAATTGAGGATTCACTATTCACTATCAATTATCAACTTTAATCCTTATTTTTGTACCTATGGATTACCCTAGTAAAGTATTGGCAAAGGCAGTGGACGAGATTTCCGGGCTGCCAGGAATTGGCAGGAAAACGGCTTTGAGATTAGCATTACATTTGTTAAAGCAGCCCAATTCCAGAGCCGTAAGCCTTGGAAACTCCCTGATCAATCTTGTTAATGAAATAAAATATTGTAAAGAATGTCACAATTTCTCGGATTTTGACATTTGTGAAATATGCAGCAATGAAAAGAGAAATGGAGAACTGATCTGTATCGTTGAAGATGTACGGGATGTAATTGCCATAGAAAATACAGGAAAGTATACAGGGAAATATCTGATTCTTGGCGGTAAAATTTCTCCGATGGAAGGAGTAGGGCCTGGCCAGCTGAATATTCCAAGTATTGAAAAGAAACTGAATGACGGAAAGGTAAAGGAATTTATTTTTGCTTTGAGTGCTACGATGGAAGGAGACACTACAGCTTATTATATTTACAAGAAATTTAAAAACTTCAATGTGAATTTCTCCAGTATTGCAAGAGGAATTTCTGTAGGAGATGAACTGGAATATGCTGATGAGATTTCTTTAGGAAGATCTATTATCAACAGGCTGCCATACAACGAAAAGGATTAATATGAAGCTGTCCGTTATTATAGTTAATTACAACGTCACCCAATTGCTAAGAAGCTGCCTCCTGTCCCTAAGGAAGTATATACAGGATATAGAGTATGAAGTAATGATGATTGATAATGCTTCAACAGATAGTTCCTGGAGAGATCTTATTCCTGAGTTTCCCGAAGTACATTTTATATCATCTGAAACCAATGGCGGGTTTTCAAAAGCCAATAATCAGGCTGTACAAACTGCGAAAGGAGAATATATATTGCTTTTGAATCCTGATACGGAATTGGAGGGCTTTTATATGAAAGAATTGCTGGATTTTGCAGATGCGCAGGCTTCATTCGGATGTCTGGGCGTAAGAATGCATGATGCAGAAGGGAATTTTCTTCCTGAAAGCAAGCGCTCAGTTCCGGATATGTTTAATTCTTTTGAAAAGCTCTTTACCAATTTTAAAAAAAACAACTCGAAATCTTATTACAGAAATGATATAGAAGAAAATGCGGTTGCAGAAGTGGAAGTTCTCACCGGAGCATTTCTATTGGCTAAAAAAGACGTTTATGAGAAAATAGGAGGATTGGATGAGGCTTATTTTATGTACGGAGAAGATATCGATCTCTGCTATACCTTTCTAAGAAACGGATATAAGAACTTCTATTATGGAAAAGTTTCTATTCTTCATCATAAAGGAGAAAGTACAATCAAAGATGAATTATATCTCAACAGATTTTACGGAGCGATGCAGATCTTTATTGATAAGTATTATAAGGAATCGAAGCCTTTACAGTATTCTTTTTTGAAAGCAGGATTAAAGCTCCGGCATCAGATTGAAAAGATCAAGCTAAAATAAAAAAGCAACTCAATTGGAGTTGCTTTTGTTATATGTAAGATGATATTCTTCTTATTTTACCGGAGCAGGAGTCTGTGCCGGAGTTGTTGTAGAAGAAGCAGGAGCTGACTGTTTTGCAGGAGCTTCTTTCTTAGCTGGCTGCTGTTGTGCAGGAAGTGCCTGAGACGGCTTACCTGTAATAACAACGCTTAAAAGGATAAGAACAATGATAGTTCCGCCTAGAGTCCATGTTGCTTTTTCCATGAAATCATTGGTTCTTTGTACCCCGAACTGTGCAGATGATGCACCTCCGAATGTACTGGAAAGGCCTCCTCCTTTTGGATTTTGTGCCATAACGATAATTACCAATAAAACACTGGCAACCATAACAAGAACCATCAATAGTGTAAATATAGTATCCATTAATTCTGATATCTTTTTGAATGGGCAAATTTAATCTTTTTTTACTGAATGACAAAAAAAGATGTCGCCAAATGTTGATAAAAATAAAAACGGCAACAAATGTTGCCGTTTTTTCTATAAAAATAGGATGTTGTTATTTAAAATCAGCATCTGTAGCCTTATTGATCTCATAAGACTTTACAGTCATGGTCATGTCCATTCCCATCTGGCTTACAGAGATGGTAAAAGGCATTTTTACACCTTCAACATCTTTATAATTAGAGAATGTTGTCGGAATTGTCATTTCCTGACCTTTAGCTTTTACCTTTTTAGTTTCTCCGGTTTTTAATCCTGTTGCAACGCTGTAGTAATACGTAGTATTTCCACCTTTAATGGCGTAAGAATCTTCACCTCCGATTTTTTCAATTCCGCCTAATTTATAATCAGCAGATTTTGTAAATCCTAATTCTTCAAAAATTTCAGAATTTTTTTGTTTTTCAGCAATTTCTTCCGGTGTGATATCCACTCTTTGTCCCATTTGCATAGAATAACCGGTTTTTCCATCGAAAACCTGCTTCTGAACAACCTGTCCCATTGCTGTTACAGTGGTAAGCTCCTTTCCGCCTTGTGCTTTAACGATTTTAAAATCGATGTTTTGTCCCTGCATAGACATGGAAGCATTGGTTGTATAGGAAGTGATCTTCGCCAGATTAGCCTTTCCTCCGATAGCATTAATATACTTGTCAACAACAGAGGCAACCGTTACATTGGCATCCACTTTTTGTACAGTTGGTTTCGCAACAGGGTTAGCTTCCTTATCGAAATATTTTACAGGATAGCCCAGTTTTTCCAATCCTTCAGAAATATCAGATGCTTTACCAGCGATGAAAATTCTGCTTTGGTTAGGTAATATGGTAGCTTTTACAGCATTGGAAACATCTGCAGCCGTTACTTTATCAATAGATTTTAAGTAATTGGTATAGAAATCAGCAGGTAAATCCTGAACTTTTTGGTTTAAAGCAAATCTTGCAATGGTAGCCGGCTGCTCCAAAGACATGATGAAAGATCCTTTCAGTTTAGCTTTAGCATTGGCTAATTCCTCAGGTTTTACAGTAGAAATAGCATTAAGTTCATTCATGAATTCTTTAACAGCTTTGTCTGTAACCTCGTTTCTTACGCTTGCACTTGCAGAGAATTGTGGAGAGTACTTGCTGGCAACCATACTTGAATAAGCCCCATAGGTAAATCCGTTTTTCTCACGAAGATTCATGAAAAGTCTGGCTTCACCACCGCCGCCGAGAATATAGTTGGCGATTGTTGCAGGGAAGTAGTTCGCATCTTTCATTTTCAAAGTGTTCAGGTTGTTTAAAGAAACAACAGACTGTACTGCAGAAGGAACATCTACTACGTTGATCTCCGTTTTCGCAACATTAGAAGCAGGTTCTAACTGTGCAATAGGTGTGTTCGCTTTTTTCCAGCTACTGAAAGCTTTTTCAATCAAAGGTTTTACCTGGTCAAACTTCACGTCTCCTACAATTACTAAGTAAGCATTGTCCGGAGCGTAGTATTTTTTATAAGTGTTCTGAACGTCAGCAAGCTGGATTTTATTGATAGACTCAACCGTTTCAAATTCACCTCTTGACGTGTTTTTTCCATACATCAAAGCGTTGGAAACTTTTGAAGCAATAGAAGATGCATTTTTTTCTTCAGACTTTAATCCCTCGATAGCTCTTTCTTTAGAGTTTTGAATTTCTTCAGCAGAGAATTTAGGATTAATAATGGCATCAGCCATCAGTCCTAATACTTCAGGGAAATATTTCGAAAGTGAATTGGCTGAAGCACCTCCTGAAGAAAAATTAAGGTTCGCTCCAAGGTAGTCTACTTTTTTGTTGAAATCATCTTTGCTGATGTTGGTTGTTCCGTTTTCGAACTGTTCAGCCATAATTTCGCTTACTCCGGTTACTGCTCCTTCGTTGTACGGAGGTCTGTCCATAGAAAGGCTTGCGCTTACTCTTGGTAATTTGTTGTTCTCAACCACCATTACTGTAAGACCGTTGCTTAGCTGGAAAGTTTTTGGCTTCGCAATGTTAATTGCAGGAGTAGGTCCTGGTTTTGGCATTGCATTAAGATCTATTTTTTGTGCTGAAACCATTCCTGTAAAGAAAAATGCTGCAGCTATATATGTTAATTGCTTTTTCATTTGTAAAAATTTAATTTTTAATAATCATATTATCACCTAAGAAGTTGAAATGATTACTTTTTCTCAGGTACGTAATTGATGACTATTCTTTGGTTGGAATTAAGATACTTTTTAGCTGCATTCTGAAGATCCTGTCTGGTGATAGATCTGTAAATGTCGATTTCTTTGTTGATCAAATTCGTATCCCCCATCAATACATGGTTGGTTGCCAGTGAAGCAGCAATTCCCTGAATGCTTGAGTTGGCATTTACAAACTGGTTTTCGTACTGGTTCTGAAGTTTTTGATAATCTTCTTCAGAAATTAAAGTCGTCTGAAGTTTTTTGATCTCAGCATCAATGTCAGCCTGTAAAGCCTGCTTTGTAGTCTGTCCCATAGGAATGGCGAAGAACGCAAAAATACTGTAATCTTCAAGCCCCTGGTTGAAAGCAGCTACCTGAAGCGCTTTTTTGTCCTGGTCAACTAATTTTTTATATAAAACAGAAGATTTTCCATTGCTTAAGTAAGAAGAAAGCATATCCAAAACATAAGCATCTTTCTCTTTGTTAGCAGGAGTTCTGTATGCAAATACATAAGCCGGAAGCTGGATATTCGGGTCAGTAGCAGTTACTTCTTTTTCCTGTGTGATAGGAGTTTCTTTCGGGAAATCTTTTGGATAAAGGGTTCCTTTTGGAATGCCTCCGTAATAGGTTTCAATCCATTTCTTAGTCTGTTCAGGTTTGATATCTCCTGCCACCACTAAAGTAGCATTATTCGGAATGTAATATTTCTTGTAGAACGCCTGAAACTCTTCTAATTTAGCAGAGTTCAGATCTTCCATAGAACCAATTGTTGGCCAGTTGTATGGGTGATTGATAAATAAATTTTTCTGAATAGTCGTGAAAAGATTTCCGTAAGGCTGGTTATCCATTCTTAATCTTTTCTCTTCTTTTACAACCTCTCTCTGCGTATCCACACCAATCTGGTTGATTACAGCGTGGCGCATTCTTTCTGCTTCCATCCAAAGTCCAAGCTGTTCGTTATTGGAAGGAAACGTTTCGTAATAATAAGTTCTGTCATTAGTAGTGTTGGCGTTGTTCTGACCTCCGTTGGAAGAAACGATCTTGAACCAGTCTCCTCTTTTGATGTTAGGAGTTCCTTCGAATAAAAGGTGTTCAAAGAAGTGAGCAAAACCAGTTCTGCCTTTTACTTCATCTTTTGCACCTACATGGTACATTACACCCGTCGTTACAACCGGTGCCGAGTTATCCTGATGAAGAATTACGTGAAGACCATTGGGAAGGTCATACTCTTCGAATTTGATTTGCTGTGCATTCAGCATTAGCCCGAAGAAAGCTACGGCAGCAGCAGAAATAAGTCGCTTTTTCATAAAATTTAGAAATTGTTTATCAATTAGTATGAAAAGTGAATTAAATGTTACAAAATATATTGAAATATATGATTGCATTGAAAAAAATTTCAGAAATTTAAAACTAAAATGAATAGTGAATGGTGAATTCGCTTGTGAATCTTTTAGGTTTTGTATTAAGTTTTGGGGCATACATAATTTTTCTTTACAGTTAAGTTTAACAATAGCCATTCACCATTCACTTGCGAAGCAAAATTGACCATTGACAAATACTATTAGTACAATCTTACTACTTCAAATCCCTAACTTCTTTATGAAAGTTTGAATTCTGCTCCGAATACCTTAATTTTGTGTTCCCAAAATTTTTTTGCTGTATGGACTATTTGAAAGGACTCAACGAATCACAATATGAAGCCGTTACCTCTTTACAGGGACCTCTCATGGTACTTGCCGGAGCAGGTTCCGGGAAAACGCGTGTATTGACCATGCGTATTGCCCATTTAATACACAACGGAATAGACCCTTTCAATATCCTGGCGCTTACCTTTACCAATAAAGCGGCACGGGAAATGAAAGAACGTATCGCGAAGGTAGTAGGAGACAGCAATGCGAGAAGCCTTTGGATGGGAACATTTCACTCCGTTTTTGCAAGAATTCTGAGAATTGAGGCTCATTATCTCGGATATCCTTCCAATTTTACCATCTATGATCAGCAGGATGCCCTGAATGTGATTAAAAAAGTTCTGAAGGATATGAATATCGATGCCGATCTTTATAAACCTAAAAAAGTTCAGGCAAGAATCTCAACCTATAAGAATAATCTGATTACCGTAAAAGCATATTTCAACAATCCTGAACTGATGGAAGCGGATGAAAAAGCGAATATGAAATTCATCGGGCAGATTTATCAGAAATATGTGGATCAGTGTTTCAGAAACGGATCTATGGATTTTGATGACTTGTTGTTGAAAACCAATGAATTATTAACCCGTTTTCCGGAGGTATTGGCGAAATATCAGGACAGATTCCGATACATCATGGTAGATGAGTACCAGGATACGAATCATTCTCAGTATCTTATTGTAAAAGCATTGGCTTCAAAATTTGAGAATATCTGTGTGGTAGGAGATGATGCACAGTCTATCTATTCTTTCCGTGGAGCAAATATCTACAATATCTTAAACTTTAAAAAAGATTATCCTGATGCTATAACGGTATCTCTGGAGCAGAATTACCGTTCCACACAAAATATTGTAAATGCAGCGAATGTTGTTATTGCTAAAAACCTTCAGCAGTTTAAGAAAAATGTATTCAGTGATAATGAAGAGGGGGACAAGATCAAAATTTACCGTTCTCTTTCTGATGCTGATGAAGCGAACTTTGTGGCAGGAAATATCTGGGAACTTCGTAACCGCGATCAGAGGAAATACAGTGATTTTGCCATTTTATACAGAACCAACTCTCAAACACGTGCTTTTGAAGACGCACTGAGACGTAAAAATATTCCGTACAAAGTATACGGAGGCCTTTCTTTCTATCAAAGAAAAGAAGTAAAAGACCTTATTGGATACCTTCGTCTTCTGATCAATGAAAATGATTCGGAAGCATTGATGAGGATTATCAATTATCCGGCAAGAGGAATTGGAGAAACAACACAGAATAAACTGATCGTTTTTGCGGATGCCCACAATATTGCGGTTTCAAAAGTATTGGAAAATCTTCCGATGTATGCACCGCAGCTAGGTCTGAACAATGGAGTTTTAAACAAACTGAACGATTTCTGGTCCATGATCAAAGCTTTTCAGGTATTGCTGAAAACAGAAACAGCTTACAGTGTAGCTATGGAAGTGGCAAAACGAAGTGGTTTAATCAAGTTTTTAAAAGATGACCAGACTCCTGAAGGAATTTCCAGAGTAGAAAACGTTCAGGAATTGATGAACTCCATGCAGGGGTTCATTGAAGAGCAGATGCAGCTTGAAGACGGAGATCCGAGTCTTTCCAACTTCCTGGAAAATATTGCCCTTTCTGCAGATACTCAGGATAAAGAGCTGGAAGATGATATGGTTTCTCTGATGACCATTCACCTTTCAAAAGGATTGGAATTCCCCGTGGTTCACCTGGTAGGGCTTGAAGAAAACCTTTTTCCAAGCTTTATGAGTTCAGCCACCAGAGAAGATCTGGAAGAAGAGAGAAGATTATTCTATGTAGCATTAACAAGAGCCGAAAAACAGGCTTTCTTCTCCTATGCTGTTTCACGTTTTCAATGGGGAAAAATTACGGATGCTGAGCCTTCAAGATTTTTAAGTGAAATAGATGATGAATATATTGAATTCCTTAATCCTGCTTTGGAAAAAAGATTTATCAATAATTCAGGAGTGAAATCCAATATCTTTGATGAACATCCTTCTGAAATAAAATCTTTCAAAAAGGTTGAAAAGAAGACCATTGATAGAGGTGATACTTCCAAACCTGCTCCTGAAGTAAGAAAACTGAAACCTGTAAGCACGGCTAAAATTATCAATCCAAGCGGAGCTTCTTCTCAGGATATTGAAGTAGGTGATAAAGTGAGACACGACCGTTTCGGAATAGGAGAGGTGACTTTCCTGGATGGAACAGATCCTCAGAATATCAAAGCAAAAGTAGTTTTCATGCATGAAGGAGAGAAAAACCTGATTCTAAAATATGCTAAACTGACTAAGATTTAATTTCAAAATAAAAATATAAAAGAAACGGATTCAATTTTTGGATCCGTTTTTTTATTTGAACGCGAAGCTCGCAATGTGATTATCTAGATCTACTATTTTCGATCGCGAAGGCGTTGCACTTAGCAAAGACAAATCCTCTGCTGAACGAAGTGCCGTTGCAACCGGAAGAATAATCAATAAGCAGTTTATTTCTTCGCGTGCATAGCGTTTTCACTATTTGTATTGAAGTTAACCTTTTATAAAACAATGTTTTGTATGTGTGTTACCTTAATTTATCATAACTTTAAATGAAGGATAGAAAGAAACGATAACTGTTTTTTATAAAAACAAAGTCTATTAGTTTTGTAGACTAATAAATATATTTTACATTTGCACCTTGTAAAAAACATAAATGTTAATCAAATTCTAACCTATGATAAATAAGAAAACTATTCTTTCGGCCTCTGTTTTATTTTTTCTCGGCGTGTTTACTTACGGACAGGAAAAAGACAGCATAAAAGCACATAAAGACACCATAAAGACCAATAATGTAGAAGAAGTGGTAGTATTGGGTTCAAGAGCCGGTGCAAGATCTAAAACAGACAGCCCGGTTCCCGTAGATGTATTCAATGTAAAAGAATCTTCAATTATCCTTCCACAAACCAATATCGGACAAATTCTGAATGTGGTTGCTCCTTCATTTACTTCTACAATTCAAACGAATTCAGATGGAACAGATCACCTGGATCCTGCACAGTTAAGAGGTTTGGGACCAGATCAGGTTTTGGTTTTGGTAAATGGAAAAAGAAGGCATACTTCAGCATTGGTGAATGTAAACGGAACACCAGGAAGAGGAACTGTTGGTACAGATTTGAATGCTATTCCTTCTTTTGCTTTAAACAGAATTGAAGTATTAAGAGACGGAGCTGCTGCACAATACGGCTCTGATGCCATTGCCGGCGTGATCAATCTTGATCTGAAAAGAGATACAGGAAAACTTGCAGGACAGATCAGCTATGGTGGAAACCTTACCCCAGCGGCTAATGACCATACCGGAGATTTTGACGGACAGAATATTCAGCTGGATTTAAACTATGGGAATAAAATCGGTACTAAAGGTGGTTTCTTTAATATTACCTGGTCTTCACAATTCAGAAATCCAACGTACAGAGCAGGTACTGAAAGTGGAAAAATCTACAACGCTTATAATGCGATTGAACAACGTGCCTTGAATGACGGAGTCAATCTTTCTTCTCTTTTTACCAATATAAATAATACTCCCAATTCACAGCAGATTATTGATTATGTACATCAGTATGCTCAGGGAGTAAACTATTTTAGTGCAACTCAGCTCTCTGATATACAAAATGCAAATACATTCAAAGACATTACAGATGCCTCAGGGAATGTTCTTCAGAAAGGACTTTGGTCTTTACTAAGTGCTGATGTGACAGATCAGGAACTGGCTTACAGAGGACAGGGCAGAAAGGATTTTAATATGCAGGTAGGACAATCTAAACTGAATAATCACCAGCTTTTTGTGAATGCAGAAATCCCTGTAAGTGACAACTGGAAAGTATATACTTTTGGAGGATACAGTTTAAGACATGGAACTTCCGAAGGATTTTACAGAAGACCTAGAGAAAGCAGAACTTTTACGGGATTGTATCCTAACGGTTATCTTCCACAGATCGGAACAGATATTCAGGATATTTCATTAGCAGCGGGAATCAAAGGAAACTGGGAAGGATGGAATATTGATTTCAGTAATACGTACGGACAGAATTCATTTACCTATAATATTCAGAATACAGGAAATACCTCAATGCGTTTTGTTTCACCAAGAGAGTTTAATGCAGGAGGGCTGAGATTTTCTCAAAATACGATCAATTTAGATTTCTCTAAAAAATATGATGTGTGGGAAGGAATCAATGTAGCATTTGGAGCAGAGCACCGTTATGAGAATTTTAAAATTACTCAGGGGGAAGAAGCTTCATATGCAACCTATGATGTTTCAGGAAACGTATGGAACGGAAATTCTGTGAGACCTACAGATTTCTTCGGAGCATTACTTCCGGGAGGATCGCAGGTATTCAACGGATTTAAACCAGGAAATGCCGTGGATAAAAACAGACAGTCGGTAGCTGCCTATGCAGATATTGAATTTAACTTTACCAACTGGTTATTGGTAGATGCTGCAGCGAGATATGAAAACTATTCAGATTTTGGTTCTACATTCAATTATAAGTTGGCTTCAAGAATCAAGGTAGCACCTGATTTCAATGTGAGATTTGCAGGTTCTACAGGATTCAGAGCACCATCTATCCACCAGATTTATTATAATGTAACCTCTACATTGTTTACCAATAATCAACTTTTGGAAGTAGGAACTTTCAGCAATGATTCTCAGCTGGCAGGATTGCTGGATATGCCAAAACTGAAACAGGAAACTTCCAAATCAGCAAGTGTAGGATTTACTTACAGAATTCCTTCGGCAGGACTTAGTTTTACTGCAGACGGATATTTCACGAGAATTGATAACCGTATCATCCTTACTGACCAGTTCTTAAGAGCAAGTGTTCCTCAGAAAGCACAGGAAGCTTATGATCAGTTAGGAATCAATGCAGCACAATTCTTTACCAATGCCATTGATACAGAAACAAAAGGAGTAGATGTAGTGATTTCACATCATGCAAGATTCTCAGGATTTAAACTGGATAATAACTTTGCCATTAACCTTAATAAAACAAAACAGGTTGGTGATATCCATTCTGCAGGGCTTTTACAGTCGCCACAATTGGAAAAAGTTTATTTCTCTGAAAAATCGAGAGTATATCTTGAAGAAGCTGTACCAAGAGTGAAAGCCAGTCTTTCGCACACACTTTCATGGAAGAATGCAAGCTTGTATCTGAGAAATACCTACTTCGGAAAAGTGACAGGTGCTGATATTATTGATGTGAACGGAGACGGAATTATTGATTTTAATGAACATCAGCAAATCGGAGATAAGATCATTACCGATCTATCTGCGGCCTATCAGTTTACCAAAAATGTAGGACTGACTTTAGGGGTAAACAATTTGTTTGATATCTATCCAACAAAAAACCTTACCGCTTCTACCAATAACGACCAGTTCATCTATTCACGTTCCACTTCACAGTTTGGACAGAACGGAAGATATGTTTTTGCAAGATTGAATTTCAATTTTTAAATACATACAAAAGATAATGCTTATAAAAAACAGTTCAGAAATCCTGAACTGTTTTTTATGAAATTTTATTTTTGAAGCCTTAAGATTCAAAAAGAGTTTAAGAGTCTTAATATGAGCTTCGCTTTAAGCTTAAAAATCAGAATGATTCCTCTTAACTAAACTTTATTTCTTAAATCCTTCTTAATGTCTTTTCATTTATATAATTTGAATTTTATCTTTCTACCAATTCTTTCACTGGCTCACCATAATGGTCAATTTCTGTGGTATTGATCTGAAGAAGCTGATACCATTTCCTGAAAGCTCCCGCAAACACAATCAGCATAAGAACCATTGCGGTTACTGCTAAAGCAGCCAGCAAGTACTGTCCTTTAGGAATATAAATGTCCTTCACCTGGATATAACCTGCCCAGAAAGTAATTCCAGCCATAAAAACACCCGGAATAGCCGAGCATAAAGCATACTTTCCTCTGTTCATTCTTATCAGCATCGTTGTACACACAATAAGTCCGCAGGCTGCCAACAGCTGATTACTGATTCCGAATAACGGCCAGATACTGTTTACATTTCCGGTATACACCAGATATCCCCAGGCAAAAGTGAAAAGAAGACTGCTGATAATAATTCCGGGAATCCAGTTTTTATCATTAAATTTTGGAACAACAGACCCCAGCATTTCCTGTAAAAAGAAACGTCCCACTCTTGTTCCGGCATCAATGGCAGTAAGAATAAATACCGCTTCAAACATAATGGCGAAATTATACCAGTAAGCCGTCAGCTGATCCATATATGGGATTTTATTAAAGATATGAGCCATTCCCACCGCCAGAGATACTGCACCTCCGGTTCTGCCATAAAGATCGATACCTATTTTTTGTGAATAGTAATCAATATCTACTCCGTGCAAAGTAGGATGCGCTGCTAAAAATGAATCATAAGCCTCTTTGGGAGTATTGATCGCAAAATAATCACCGGGCATCAGCGTACATGCAGCAATAAGTGCCATTAATGCTACAAATCCTTCTACTAGCATGGCACCATATCCTACAAAAAGGATTTCTCTTTCTTTATTCAACATTTTAGGAGTCGTTCCGGTAGCAATCACTGCATGGAATCCGGAAATGGCTCCGCAGGCAATTACAATGAAGATAAAAGGAAGTACCGGACCGCCAATAATGGGACCACCACCATTAACAAAAGCTGTAATAGCAGGCATCTGTATCGTAGGATGAATAACAATGACTCCGATAGCCAGCATAATAATAGTTCCTATCTTTAAATAAGTAGAAAGATAATCTCTCGGAACCAAAAGAAGCCATACAGGCAATACAGAAGCAATAAAACCATAAAGAGGAATAGCAATGGAAATCGTTGTAATATCCCATGAAAATAAACCATTCATTGTAGGGTTCTGCATCAGCGTATGGCCTCCGATAATCCCTGCTATCAAAAGAATGCCGCCTAAGATACTTGCAAACAGAACGCTGTTCTTTTTATAGCGCATGATCAGCCCCATAATAACAGCAATGGGCATGGTAATGATTACTGTAAAAAGAGACCATGAAGCTTCATGCATTGCATTGATACAAGCTAAAGATAAACCTGCCAGTGTAAGAATCAAAATGAAAAGGATGGCAAACCCTGCAACTGTACCTGTTGCCTTCCCGATTTCTTTGGAAGCAATAGTAGCTAGGCTCTGTCCTTTATGTCTTACCGATGCAAAAAGTACGATCATATCGTGTACTCCGCCTCCCAGTACGCAACCTATCAATATCCATAATGCGCCGGGAAGATAACCGAATTGTGCTGCCAGAACAGGTCCTACTAAGGGTCCTGCGGCGGCAATAGCGGCAAAATGGTGTCCGAAAAGTACATTTTTATTGGTAGCCACATAATCTTTACCGTCTGCAAATTCTACAGCAGGTGTGGTATTTCCGTCATTGAGCCGGAGAACATTATTGGCAATGAAGATACCATAAAAACGGTAAGCTATCGCAAAAAGAAGAACAGATACAAAGATGAGAGTAAGAGCGTTGATATTGTTTAAAGATTCCATATCACTTATTTTTGTTGATGAAAAATTAAATTATTGGTGTTTTTGTTGTTAATAATTTAAACAATAGCCAAGGTAATTAATTCTTAATGAAAAATATCAATATGTATATCAATCTAGCAAATTTGTATTTGTTCTGTATATTATTAATTTGATTTACAGGTTTTTAATTATATTATCGTCTGTAGATGTATATCTTATTTCTTTTGTGAAAGAACAAAATCAACCATCTGATCGGTAAGTTGATCCAGATAAGTTTTATCTGTAGTACCAAAGCCGTGTACTCCGCCATCAACGATGATCAGAGAGCTCTGTATTTTGGCTTTGTTTAATTTTCTGTGAAGTTTTCTAGACTGGCTTAAAGGAACTATTTTGTCATTATTTCCCTGAACAATTAAAGTAGGTACTCCCTCTGAAACAAAATAAACGGGAGATATTGTTTTAAGGTAATCAATAGCTCTGTCCTGGTCTTTTCTGATATCATATCCGGAAATTCCTTTCACCAGATTTTCCTGTAAACCGACAATTTTTTTGGACATTAAACCGATCAATCTCACCGGAATTGTTCCTAATCTTGTATGAAAAAGCTTGTTAAGATCAGCCGGTCCGTAATGATCTATCACATAATTTACTTTGGCAGAATAAGACGAAAGTTCCGGATTACCCAGATAAGTATTGTCTGGTGTGTAAGCTGCCATCATGGAAAGATGAGCTCCGGCTGAAGCCCCGAAAAGCCCGATATTATTGGGGTCGAAATGATATTTCTCTGCATTTTTTCTTACCCATCTTACAGCATCTTTGGTGTCTTCCAAAGGCAAAGGAAAATGAATGCTGTCACTTAAAAGCGTATAATTGATACTGATGACAGCATATTTTTTGTCTATCAGTTTTTTTACAGTCGTTTCAAGATAATTATCGGCATTAACCACTTTGTCACCTTCTACCCATCCGCCTCCGTGAACGTAGATCAATACCGGAAGCTTTTCAGCGCTGGTGTTCTTAGGAGTATAGAGATCAAGAGCCAGAGGTTGGCCTTTTCTGCTGGTTTTGTAAACAATATCTTCGGAAACTGTTGCAATTTCAGGGAGTAATGTACTTTTTACAGCAGAAGCTTTGGTTGGCCTTAGTGGTAAATCTTGTGAAAAAAATAAATTTGTAAAGCTTAAAAATAAAATAAAAAACAGGTTTGTGGAAAACCTGTATGTTGATATATTGTTGATTTGTGATTTCATAATAAATTTTTAAGGAATATTATTTTACTAACTCCTCAAAAAGCTTACCAAAAGTAGCATTAAGATCTTTTGATTTTCCCGGATGAGGTCTGGAGGTCTGCACCACAGAACTTCTTACTGCTGTCAGCCATCGGAAACGTTCCGGAATATCCATAAAGGCAATAGGACCGCCATCTTTCTCACCATTAGCAATTTTTTTAAAACTTTCCAGATTATGAATAATATCATCATAATCCAGTTTGCTGTGCATCAGCTTAAATTTATCCGGACACAAATAGAACTCCACTCTGATGAATTTCTCCTTCTTGGAAAACATCACCAGTCCGATATTGAAAAATTCTTCTCTTTCAACTTTAGGTACCAGGCGTATTACCGCATACTCATATATTTTATCCTCTTGCATTTTTCGCTTCGTTTACAAAGATTTGAGAATTTTCTAATCGGGTTTTCATAAACTGAAAATAGATCTCACGGATTTCTTCCGGTGTTTCATCCGCATCATTCCAGTGTAACCAGTCTTCAGGAATCATATTGACAATATCCCTGAAAAGCGTGTCATTCAAAACTTCATGGGCAAATTGATCAGCTTCATCAAGCATTTTTGCCTTAGGAAGAAGCACGTGGTCTTTCACATATTTGAAAGGTGTTTTGGCCGCTGTATCAAAATTCTGCCAGGAGTGGTGAAAATAGAACGAAGCACCATTATCAATGATCCAGAGTTCTTTATGCCACATCAGCATATTGGTGTTTTTAAAAGTACGGTCAATATTGGTAATGAATGCATCCAGCCATACAATTTTGGAAGCCAGAAGCGGATCTACACTGACTCCCGGATCATACGTAATAGATCCGGACAGATAATGCAGCCCAAGATTCAGACCTTCAGAAAACTTCAGAAGATCCTGTATTTCCTCATCAGCTTCCGTTCTTCCGAAATCAGCATCAAGATTAACGAAAACAAGTTCAGGAATTTTAAGTCCCAAAGCTTCGGTAATTTTACCGCCCAACAGTTCGGAAATCAGCATTTTTACCCCATGGCCTGCACCACGGAATTTTAATACATATTTGAAATCATCATCAGCTTCTGCCAGAGCCGGAAGAGATCCTCCTTCTCTTAGTGGCAGAATGTAACGCATCACGGTTACAGTTCTTAAATTCTGCATACAGCAAAAATAAGCTTATTTTTTAATAATTTTTTTAGTGAATTCCTTTTCGCCTGTTTTATATTGCAGGAAATAAATACCGCTGGCCAAATGCTGAAATGAAATACTGTAACCATTTTCTGTCTTATTCAAATGATAAGGCATGACTTTTCCTGAAGCTTCTGCAAGTGAAATTACTTCAAATTGTTTTTTAGAAACAATGTTAACAATGTTTTGAACAGGATTTGGATACATTTGAAGTCCGTTTTCTATAGTTGTTTCTGCTGTATGTAATGTATTTACAACCACCAGTTTTGTTTTGGTAGTGGTTACTCCACAGGCATTGGTCGTCAGTTTAACATGATAACTTCCAACCGCATTATAGGTATGTGTTGGATTTTCCAGAGTAGAAGTGATACCGTCACCAAAATCCCACAAATAAGCAGCTGCATTCTGTGTGGTATTTGTAAACTGAACGGTTCCTGCACCGGTAAGCTGATAAGTGAACCTGCTGTGAACATCATTGTTGGTTACATACCATTTAGCAGGCTGATTGTACACTTCTGTTTTCACAATATCTTTAATGAATTGAGCCTGTGCAGAAGTAAGATTTCCGTTAAAAGGAATCTGGGTAGGGTCTTTTTTGAATATAATCGTATAGAATGTATAAGCTGCCGCCATAGAACCTATATAACTGGGATGAGATTCATCCTGATCATACAAATCAATTGCCGGGTTTTGCTCTCTGATTGTTCTCCAGACTTTGCCTACCGGAGAGACAATTCCTTCATTACTGAGTGCCATCTCCATATAGCGGTTATAAATTTGAGTATCCATTCCCTGATAGGTACAAACAGTAGGAAGCCCCGGACAATTGGCTGCATCACCGTTTTTACGGGCCCAGGTCATGTAGAAAATAACATTTCCACAAGGATTGGCTGTTTTAATTACATTGGAAAGCTGAAGAGCATAAGGATACACCTGACTTTGAACCTGTGAATCTGGAAACGAAGGAAGCTGGCTTTGTTCCTGCAATACCACATAATCCCAGTTTCCCTGATTGATGTCTGAAATGACATTCGGGTTATTGAAGTGATCCTGTAGCGTAGCACCTCCCGGAGTCTGGCTGTGATGCTCGAATACATCGCCATCAGATGCGGCAATGCTTTGAATAAGACCAGGTAAATTATTGACGTACGTATAACTGTTTCCAATAAAAAAGACCCTTTTAGTCGTCTGGCTCAGGATCAAAGAAAAAGTAATTAAAAATAAAGAAAGTAGAGTTTTTTTCATAAATTTCAGTTTGAATTAATTCCATAAATATAAATAATATTAAATAAAACCCCTTTATTTATGAATTTGATTAGTGAAAAGAATATATACTTAGAAAATAAAGAAACAAAAGGTTTTCTTGCAGATATTTTTTATCCGGATACTGAAAAAAAACTTCCCCTGGTTGTATTTGTTCACGGCTATAAAGGGTATAAAGACTGGGGCGCATGGAACCTGATGGCAGAAAAGTTTGCTGAAGCAGGTTTTTTCTTTGTCAAGTTTAATTTTTCACATAACGGAACAACTACAGATGATCCGTTTAACTTTGGAGACCTTGAAGCTTTTGGAAATAATAATTATTCTAAAGAACTTTCTGACCTTGGCGTAGTGATTGATCACTTTAGCAAAGATTCTCATGTGGATGATGAAAAAATTATTTTGATCGGCCACAGCAGGGGAGGAGGAATTTCTATCATTAAAACTTTTGAAGATGAAAGGATCAACGGATTGATTACGTTGGCCAGTGTGGATGCATTAGATCGTTTTCCAAAAGAAGAAGCTTTTGAGAAATGGAAGATAAACGGAGTCTATTATGCCCTGAACGGGCGTACCCAACAGGAAATGCCTCATTATTATCAGTTCTATGAGGACTATGAAAAAGATATTCACCGTTTTGATGTGGAGCGGGCTGCAGAAATGGCTAAAGCTCATATGCTGATTATTCATGGAACAGAAGATGAAGCGGTAGAAGTAAAACAGGCTGAGCATCTTCATATTCTCCACCCCAATTCTGAGCTGTTTCTGATTGAAAATGCCAACCATACCTTCGGCGCAAAAGAACCGTGGACAGAAAATGATCTACCTAAAGACCTGCATATTGTCACTGAAAAATGTATTGATTTTATAAAAGAAAAATTGAAATAAAACGCTTAAAACTGCGTTATTAGAATTAACCACCATACAGTATAATTATGAAAAAAATTATTGCAGGCGCATTTGCGCTTTCACTATGTGTTGTTTCATGTAAAAAAGAAACAAAAACAGAATCTTCTGTAAGCAGTGATACTTTGGCTACAGTAATGCCTGAGGATTCCGTAACAAACCCCAAAACAGATTCAACATCAATTGCAGCATCTTCTTCTGCTCCCGCTACGGAAAATATTATCACCAAAAATGTAGGCAAATATCCTCATGATATTAAATTCTTTGAAGATAAAAGTATTTCAGAAAGACTTAAAAAACTTACCGGTGCTCAGTATGACGAAATGGTAAAGAATTTCAATGTGGAAAGCCCTGTTTCTTCAGAGAACGGAATTTACAAGCTGGCAGGATGCAAACAGCATGACTGTCCCGGATATGCGACAAGCATTTTTTATGATTCCAAAAATGATAATTTTAACGTTTCCATAGATAAAAATGGTAAGGTAACAGATTTTGCTGAAAAAGGAAAAATTACTGTTTCAGAATCGCTTAAATCCAAATAATAAAAAAAGGAGTGAAACTTTCACTCCTTTTTTTATTGATTTTCAATAGATATCTTTAGTTCGTTTTAACAGCATTCTTTTTTACTGCCTTTAAAAGACTTCGAAAGTTTTTCATAGTCATCATTTCTGTTGTAGGAGTAAAAATGGTTGCTTTCTGATCTTTATCTACAGAAACTTCCGAATATGCTTTTAAAGAATATATCTTTTTCATGGTTGTAATATCATAAACATCCATCATTGCAAAAGTTTCATTTTTTTTGTATTCATACTGGGTTCCAATGGAATTGTCCAGGCCGTTTCGTACTTTCATTGTGTAGATGTTTACCAGAAAATTAAAATCAGAATTGTTTTTCAATTCCTCAAGATCTTCATTTTCCGGTTCAAATGGAATATCATTTTGAATGAGGTTCCCCGCTTTTGCCATTTTTAAATCATATGCATTACCATTGCTTAAATTTTGAAATAGCTGAAGAGTTTCTTTACCCATCATTTCTCTGTGGTGCGAATCTCCCCCTGTTCTGATATCATTAATCAACCATTTTTTGTCTTTAGAAAACACTAATGCTTTACTGTAAATACCATAATCTTTCCTTACCGGATAATAGCATGACTGTAAAGCTATGAATAGAAAAAAGATAAAGAAAATATATTTTTTCATGAATGCAGCTCAATTATTTGATTAGTAATTTCCACGCTTCTTCAATTTTACTTTCCAGAAGTAACTTCTGGGCCTCAAGATGGATATTTTCATCGGCATGAAAGTCACCGGCAGGTAATACTTCGGTGTTGGCAAGCATTCCAAGGTCATTTCCTGTAAACACTTTGCTGTATTTGATAGAGTCTGGCAGCAGATCGAAACCGATTCCTTTTGTTACCAAGGGTTTTGGTACTTCAAAAAGACTGTTTTCGTTGCTTCTGGAATACCAGTTGCTTCCCAGACGGGCTACCATATCCAGTTTTTTCTGATCCAGATTTCCGTCTTCATTCAGATATTCTTCTCTGATGTGAATTTTCTGAACTTCACAGATGACAAGATTTCCTGCACCACCCTGATCACCCAATGATTTTACCTCTAAAACTTTGCATTCGAAGTTAACGGGGCATTCTTCAATTAGCTTAGGCTGAACAAGGTCTGCCTCTTTCATGGTAAGACCGGATTTGATAAATTCATTCACTCCGGTTTCGTATTCTGTAGATGCTAAAGAGATCTGCTGTACAATTGGAAAGTTCACTGTTCCAATTACCACTTCAGGTACTTCAAGAACATTTTCCAGCGTATGTTTGGTGGTATTGTCACGAACTCTTCTTGATGGTGAGAAGATCAGAATCGGAGGAACCGTACTGAACATATTAAAAAAACTGAACGGAGACAAGTTATTATTACCGTCTTTATCTACAGTAGATGCCAGTGCAATCGGTCGTGGTGAAACGGCTGTCTGCATAATGGTCTGTAATTGTACGGAGGTTATCTCGGAGGGGATTACTGTTTTCATGTTTTTCTTTTTAACACTTAATTCAACTTAAGTATTCAAATGATATTAAAAGATGCTTCGACTCCGCTCAGCATGACACTTCTAATACTAACTGTTTAGCAGTATATTTCTAGCGATGTCATCCACCAAACCTTATAGGTTTTCAAAACCTATAAGGTTTAATAGTAATATTGTGCAGAGTTAAAATTTAGATAAAAATTAAAGTGTTGGAATGATTTTACCGGAAACTTCCCCGAAACCTACTCTTATCCCATCTTTTTCAGCCCATGCCTTCATGGTAACCGTATCATTGTCTTCAATGAATTTTCTCTCTTCACCGTTGCTTAATGATAAAGGATTTTGTCCTCTCCATGTCAGCTCAAGCATAGAACCGAAAGATTTTGGATCACTTCCGGAAATGGTTCCGCTGGCATATAGGTCACCAACTTCCACATTACATCCGTTTACGGTGTGGTGTGCCAGCTGCTGGGCCATATTCCAGTACATATGTTTGTAGTTGCTTTCGCAGATCAGGTTTTGATCTCCGTTTTCAGGCTGGATATATACTTCAAGGTTGATATCGTAGTTTTTATCACCTTCAAATTTTAAATACTCTAAAACTTCAGGATCCTGAGTTGGAGAAGCGGTTCTGAATGGTTCTAAAGCTTCAATCGTAACTACCCATGGAGAAATAGAAGAACCGAAATTTTTGGCAAGGAATGGGCCTAGCGGAACATATTCCCATGCCTGGATATCTCTTGCAGACCAGTCATTGAAAACCACCATTCCGAAGATAGCATCTTCTGCATCTTTGGTAGAGATGCTTTCTCCCATCTCTGTATTTTTATTGATGATGAAAGCCATTTCCAGTTCAAAGTCCAGCTGTTTCGATGGTCCGAAAACCGGTTTGTCTGCGTCTGCGGGTTTCGTCTGACCTTTCGGACGGTTGATCTCCGTTCCGGAAACTACGATAGAGGATGCCCTTCCGTGGTAACCTACCGGTAAGTGTTTCCAGTTGGGCAATAAAGCATTGGCCGGATCACGAAACATTTTGCCTACGTTGGTAGCATGTTCGATGCTGCTGTAGAAATCGGTGTAATTCGGGATGTGAACAGGCATCATCATTTTTATCTTATCCAGATCATAGAAAGCTTCTTCAATCGTTTTCTGATCTTTTGATAAAATAGAACCTTCCTGTAATAAGGTTTGGATTCTGGTACGGACCGCATTGGTAACCGGTTTACCCAGTTCAATAAATTCATTAATGGTATACGCTTCAAAAACATTGTCGTCTAATCCTTCAATATCTTCAAAATAACCAAGATCGTACAAGGTAGCAAGATCAATGACCTGATCTCCGATTCTTGTACAGCATCCGATATATTCTTTGTTAAAAACTGCGACTCCGAAAGGAATATTGTGTATAGAAAAATCCGAATTTGAGGAATAGTCTACAAATGATTTCATAAGTTTAGATTTTATTTAGATTAAGTATCATCCGGAGAATTCCCCGGAACATTTATTTTGCCTTTTTTGAGTAAGATGCTTCATCGATCCACCTGTCTCTGGTATTGACATCGATAAGGTACAGAATATTGTCCTGTTGCGTCAGCAATAAAGTTTTCGTGACAGGTATTGGGATTTTTTTATTTTCAAGCATATCTGCTCTTAAAGAAATAATATTTTTTTTTCTGATAACATCACCGCTGAAAACGTTAGAACTGCTTTCTCCTGTTGCTTTATCATCGAAAACTTCTACATAAGTGGCATTATTCCCTTTGATAATAATAAAGTCCCGTTCCGTATGATCGGCTTCATCCTTGATGAAAACAAACTTTTTGTTATCAATATTTACATTTTCAAGATGCTGATTGATGCCTTTTCTTTGTTCAAGCCGGTTGAGGATTTCATTCAAAGTTCCATATTGAGCTTTAAGTCCCAAAGTTCCAAGGAGGAAAATCCCGATTAAAAGTTTTCTCATATACTGTGTTTTATAAAAAAGTTTTGCCAGAATACGGTATCCTGACAAAACTTATATTTTTAATGTAAAATTAAAGATTACCTCTTCTTTCCTGCTCTCTTTCTAATGCTTCGAACAATGCTTTGAAGTTTCCGGCACCAAAACTCTGTGCACCATGTCTTTCAATAATTTCAAAGAATAGAGTAGGACGGTCTTCTACAGGCTTGGTAAAGATCTGTAATAAATACCCTTCCTCATCATGATCAATAAGTATACCTAACTCCTGAAGTTTTTTAAGATCTTCATCAATATGACCTACTCTTTCAGGAACCATGTCGTAATATGCTTCCGGTGGAGCAGAAAGGAACTCTACACCACGCTTTTTCAGTTCAGTTACGGTGTGGATAATGTCTTTTGTAGCCACAGCGATGTGCTGTACACCTTCTCCTTCATAGAAATCAAGGTATTCTTCTACCTGAGATTTCTTTTTACCCTCTGCAGGTTCGTTGATCGGGAATTTTGCATATCCGTTTCCGTTTGACATTACTTTAGACATTAAAGCAGAATATTCTGTGTTGATCTGCTTATCGTCAAAAGAAAGGATATTTACAAATCCCATTACTTTTTCATACCATTCTACGGTAGGGATCATTCTGTTCCAGTCAACATTTCCTACACAGTGGTCTACGTATAATAAACCTGCTTCTTCAGGCTTGTAATCACTCTCCCAATTTTCATACCCAGGCATGAAAGCTCCGTTATAATTTTTTCTTTCAACAAACATATGAACGGTTTCTCCGTACGTGTAGATACCGGACATTCTTAGCTCACCATGCTCATCAGTTAATGTAACAGGCTCTAAATAAGGTTTTCCCCCTCTTTTAGTTGTTTCTTCGAAAGCTGCATAAGCGTCATCTACCCAAAGTGCCAAAATTTTTACTCCGTCACCATGTTTTTTTACATGCTCGCTGATAGGAGAGTCAGATTTAAGTCCTGTTGTTAATACCAATCTTATTTTTCCTTGTTGAAGCACATAAGATGCACGGTCTCTTACTCCTGTTTCAGGACCCGCATAAGCTACAGACTGAAAACCAAAAGCGGTTTTGTAATAATGGGCAGCCTGTTTTGCATTTCCTACATAAAACTCAATATAATCTGTACCGTTAATCGGTAAGAAATTTTCTGCTTGAGCTATTTTCTCGGCAAATGTAAGTGTTGACATATTTTCTCTTTTACTTTTATTTTATTGGTATGCAAATTACAAAATTCTTAGATATGGCGAAAATATTCCTACGGATTCATTGAATATATTTAACATAACGTTAAAGAAGAGTTTACTTAAGTATATTTAAGTTTCTTAAGTTTAAAATCCTCTACCTACATTTGTTATACAAAAGACAAGTGAAAAAAAATATTTCGAAACATGAAAGCCGTAGATACTCTCTACGGCTTTCTTATGTTAGATTGTTTCAATTCTTTATTCAACATTCCTGCATCGGGATTATAATTATCCCATATCTTCCAGATACCATTTACTTTTCGGATAAAATAGATCTGGGTACTCAGTTGATTCACGAAATGTTCTTCTCCGGTTTCTCCCACTTTAAACAGTAAATTCCAGAACTCCTGGGATTCCAGAATTTTTTTTTCAGGTTCATCAGTAACCACATGGATATCAAATACCTCATAGTTGGATCTGTTGTTTTTTGTTACCAGATGGAAATCCTTATCACAGAGTTCTTTACTGAATTGTGAGGCTCTTTCTAGAAAAGGAGAATCTTCAAATACCAGGTCTTTTAAAGGTTCTGTGTTGTGGTTCGGAAACCGCTTATAAAATTCAAAAGCGGCGGCACAGTAATCATACACCATTTGTGTAAGATAGGATTGTTCATCGGCTTCCTCGTCATGCTCTTTTCTGTATCTTATCGTAAGAATATAGTCATTAAGATCTTTATATCCCAAGAAGATGCAAATCTTATCCAATGTTTTCAAAAATCTGAGGTCATTATGGGTTTTATCCTGATAATCGTTTTCAAAAAACCGTTGAAGGGTAACATGGGAAATGGTATTTCCGATTTCAAATTTTTTTCCTCCTTTCAGTTCTTCAGCTTCGGAGAGTTCGTCTTTGATGATTTCGGAAAGAATAATATAATGGCTTCTCTTCCAGTCATTCACATTCCCTAAAACAGAATTCCTGACCTTGGAATGTTTCACAATTTCTTCTCGTATCGAATTATATATAGTTTTCAATTTCCTTGTTTTTGAATGAGTTTTATCAAATATACTGCCAAGATATTAATATTTTCGTACGATTTGATGGTATTAAATTCAAAATTTATTTTTGATTTTCAGATTCAAAACAAGTTTTTAAAACTTTATGGTTTGATTATCAGTGTTTAAATCTTTCAAAAGCAGCTCTTTCCAGCATTTCTCTATCATCAGGATGCGCAATGCTGATTAGTTCCTGTGCTCTCTGGCGAAGGTTTTTCCCATAGAGATAAGCCGTTCCGTACTCAGTAACAACATAGTGAATATGACCTCTTGTAGTGACTACACCTGCGCCTTGTTTAAGGAAAGGAACAATTCTGGAAATTCCCTTTTTTGTTCTTGCGGTAATGGCTATGATAGGTTTTCCGTCATCACTTAAAGCAGCACCACGCATAAAGTCCATTTGGCCTCCAATTCCGCTGTACTGCAGAGTTCCGATAGAATCTGCACATACCTGTCCTGTAAGGTCTATTTCAATGGCAGAGTTGATGGCTACCATTTTTTTGTTTCTCATAATGTTGATGGGGAAATTAACTTCACTTACATCTCGGAAAGCAAATACGGTATTATCATCCACATAATCATAGAGTTTTCGGGTTCCGAAACAGAAACTTGTAATGGTTTTGTTATCGTTGTAGCCTTTGTATTTATTGTTGATCACATCGTCCTGGATCAGGTCAATAACACCGTCACTCAGCATTTCTGTATGAATTCCCAGATCTTTATGGTTGGTAAGGCATTTCAAAACTGCATCAGGAATAGTTCCTATACCCATCTGAAGGGTTGATCTGTCTTCAATAAGTTCAGCTACATTTTTTCCTACAAGCATTTCTTCAGGACCTACTTTGGAACTATAATCTATGGTTGGAAGTTCTTCTTCATGCCAAACCAGTTTATGAATTCTGCTGATGTGGATCATTCCATCTCCGTGGGTTCTCGGCATTCTCGGATTAACGATGGCAACAATGATTTTAGCTGTATCTACTGCGGCCCTTGCAATATCCACAGAAGTTCCCAAAGTACAGAAACCATGTTTATCTGGTGGAGAAACAGTGACAATTGCTACATCCAGAGGAAGGATATTCTTTCTGAATAAAATAGGAATCTCACTTAGGAAAACGGGAACAAAGTCTCCGCGGTCAGAATTCACAGCATCACGCACAGGAGTGGAAACAAATAAAGAATTGATGAAAAAGCTGTCTTTGTATTGTGGTTTTGCAATTTCCACATTTCCCTGCTGGGTAATAGAAACCATTTCCACATTTTGCAACCGGCCGGACTGTCTTGCCAGCTCATCAATCAGATAATTCGGGGTACACGCACTGCCGTGAAAAAAGACACGGTTTCCGCTTTTTACCGTATATATTGCTTCTTCTGCGCTGATGTAATTATTCATATATTGTCTTTTTAAAGGGTACTAAGAATATTTTTATAGCTCATAAAAATACCTCTCTTCTTCCAAAGATAATCTTTATAATTTTATATTCATATAAATTTTTTAAGGATATTGTAAAGACTTTTGTCATATGAATTAACCTGATGATCTAACAGGAAAAAGGACTGAATGCGATGGCATTCAGTCCTTTTTGTTTTATTTATTGTTTGATGTAAATCTTAATTAGCAGTTTCAACAGCTGTTTTCTGCTTCATGCTTCCGGTTTCTGCAAATCGTAAATGCCAGCTGAAAGCTTCCTGTAATAAATGAGGAGTATGACCTCCTTTTTCACAGGCTCTGTCGAAGTAAGATTGTAATTCTTCTTTATAATCCGGGTGAACACAATTGTCTATAATTTTCTGTGCTCTTTCTCTTGGTGCCAATCCTCTTAAATCTGCCAATCCGACATCTGTTACCAGAATATCTACATCATGTTCTGTATGGTCAGTATGAGAAACCATGGGAAGAACGTGGGAGATATTGTTGCCTTTTGAAGCTGCCTGAGTCACAAAAATACTTAAGTAAGCATTTCTTGCAAAGTCTCCGGAACCTCCGATTCCGTTCATGATTTTTGTTCCACCGATATGAGTAGAGTTTACGTTTCCATAGATATCAAATTCAATGGCTGTATTGATGGCTATCACACCCAATCTTCTGATCAGGCCCGGAGTATTGGAAATATTCTGAGGTCTTAAAACAAACTTGTCTTTATACTTTGAAAGATTCCCCAACACTCTTTCATAACATTCCTGGGAAACGGTAATGGAAGATGCAGATGCAAAGCTTAGCTTACCGGAATCTATCAGATCAAATGTACTGTCCTGCAGCACTTCTGAAAACATGGTGAGATCATAAAAATTACTGTCTTTGAATCCTGTCAGAACAGCATTGGCTACTTTACCGATCCCTGCCTGAAGCGGAAGTAACCGGTCTGTAAGGCGCCCCAGAAGAACTTCATTTTCAAAGAATGCAAGAAGGTGTTTGGCGATAGCTGTTGTTTTTTCGTCAGGCTCTGCAATATCAGCAGGGCTGTCTTTACGGTTGGTAAAAACAATGGCTTCAATTTTTTCAGGATCTACGGGAATGTTTTTTCTCCCGATTTTATTCCAGGGAGCAACAATTGGGATCACATTTCTGTAAGGATAATCTTCTGCCTGGTAAATATCATGAATACCATAGACTTCTTCAGGAACTTCGGTATTGATTTCAATGATCACTTTTTTAGCCAATGCCGCAAAAGTCACGGAGTTTCCCACAGAAGTGGTAGGAACAATACTTCCGTCTCTTTCAATATAAGCAGCTTCGATAATGGCTACGTCAATGCTCTGAAGATTTTTAGTGTGAAGAAGCTCGGCACTTTCGCTTAAATGCTGGTCGATGAATAGAATTTCACCATTGTTGATTTTATTTCTTAGAACAGGATCTACCTGAAAAGGCATTCTTTTTTTCAGGACGTTGGCTTCAGCCAGTTTTCCGTCGGTCCCATGGCCTAGTGAAGCTCCGGTCATTAAAGTGACTTTCAGGTCTTCAGTTTTTCCTCTTTCTGCCAGTGCCGGCAAAATGGCTTTGCTGTCACCTGCTTTTGTAAATCCGCTGGACCCGATGGTCATACCGTCTTTAATGATTTTTACAGCGTTTTCAGCTGTAGTAACTTTTTCGCGTAAGCTTTCTAATCTGATTCTTTCTAACATGTAATATTGATTTTGTTTTAAACCACCATTACTTAGGATGCGTCATGAAAAATAATGATGGTTAATATGGTAACCATACCTCACAAATTTACGAAAAAAGACGCTTTAAATAAAGGATTTAAAGCGTCTTTTGTATGTATTCAGTAATACTTTTTGATAATTTTTACTGTTTTATTCTAACCATGAAGTTTTATAGGAAGGATCTTCTACTTTTAAAGCTTCTTCAGTAATTTTTAAAGGACGGAATGGATCTACCATTACCGCATATTCTTCTGTGAATTTTTTTCCGATACTTCTTTCCATAGCACCAGGATGAGGTCCGTGCACAATTCCTCCCGGGTGAAGGGTAAAGTCCATCAAATCAATGTGGTTACGGCTCATGAAATCACCTTCTGTGTAGAATAATACCTCATCAGAATCAATATTGGAGTGATTGTAAGGAGCAGGAATAGCCTGTGGATGATAATCATACATTCTTGCACAGAATGAGCATACTACGAAATTGTGTCCCTCAAAATTCTGGTGAACCGGTGGCGGTTGGTGAATTCTTCCGGTAATCGGTTCGAAGTTTTTAATATTGAATTTATAAGGATAAAAATATCCGTCCCAGCCCACCACATCAAACGGATGCGTTGCATAGATAAAATCTGTAATCTGGTTTTCTTTTTTTACTTTAATCAGGAATTCTCCTTTTTCATCTACTGGTTCTTTGAAAGTAGGGGCAATCATATCTCTCTCACAGAATGGAGAATGTTCTAAAAGCTGTCCGAATTCGTTTCTGTATCTTTTCGGAGTATAAATAGGTGAGTGGCTTTCCAATATAAAAAAGACGGTATCATCAGACTTCAGTTCTACCTGATAGATGGTTCCTCTCGGAATAATAAGATAATCTCCGGTCACGAATTCCAGATCTCCTACAAATGTTTTTAAAATTCCTGTTCCGTTATGGACATACAAAAGTTCATCACATTCTGCATTTTTGTAGAAATAATCCATCGATTTTCTTGGCTTAGCCAATCCCATTTTCAGGTCGTTGTTCATCAAAAGGATTTTTCGGCTGTCCATAAAATCGTCTTCAGGAGTGACATTCATTCCCTTAAACATTCTTGGAGCAACATTTTTTTCCACAGCAATTTTTGGAGTGACATCTTTCGGCTCACCGATAGATTTAATCTGTGTAGGGCGGTGGATATGATATAACAGAGAAGAAATACCATGGAAGCCTTCTGTACCGAAAAGCTGTTCATAGTAAAATTGATCTTCAGGAGACTTAAAGATTGTATGTCTTTTTGGTGGGATATTTCCCGCTAGATGATATCTCATTTTACTTTCATATGTAGTTTCTCAAATTTAATCATTTTTCATGAATTCAATCCATCTATATTTTTAAATGAAGTTTTGTATTTGAAAAATAATTGTTAGTTTTGTCTAACAATTTTAATTTCATGAAGCGAATATTATTTTCTGTGACTTTTTTATCAACCTACTGTTTTGCGCAGGAGACTGACAGTTTGAGTGTACAGTATACTAAAAGTGTGGATTCTGCAAAAGTTATGAAGAGGGAATTTAAGACCAGTACCATCGAAGATGTGGTGGTTACCGGAACCATCAAACCGATGAGCAGATCGAAAAGTCCTGTGGCGGTTGAGATTTACAGTCAGAAGTTTTTCCAGAAAAACCCTACTCCCAGTATTTTTGAGGCCATTGCGATGGTGAATGGCGTAAAGCCTCAGCTGAACTGTTCTGTCTGTAATACGGGAGATATCCATATCAACGGACTGGAAGGGCCTTACACGATGATTTTGATTGACGGAATGCCGATTGTAAGCTCACTTTCCACTGTTTATGGTTTGAGCGGAATCCCCAATAGTCTGGTGGATAGAATAGAGGTGGTAAAAGGTCCTGCATCTTCTATCTATGGTTCTGAAGCAATGGGAGGTGTGATTAATATTATTACCAAAAATGCATTAACCGCTCCTCAATTGAGTGTAGATATGATGACGGGTACGTGGAGTGAAAATAATCTGGATCTTTCCACTAAATTCAATGTTGGAAAAAAAGCGGCTTCATTATTAAGTTTGAATTATTTCAGTTTTCAGGAAAGAATAGATCAGAATAAAGATAATTTCACCGATGCTACTTTACAGAGCAGGATTTCGGTTTTCAACAAATGGAATTTTAAAAGAAAGGAAAACAGACAGGCAAGTTTTGCGATGAGGTATCTGTATGAAGACCGTTTTGGGGGAGAAATGCAATGGAATAAATCTTTCCGTGGAAGCGATGAAGTATATGGAGAAAGTATTTATACCAACAGGGCAGAGGTTTTCGGTTTGTATGAATGGCCAATGAAAGAGCATATCGTAACCCAGTTTTCTTACAACTATCACGATCAGAATTCATTTTATGGATCAAACCCCTTCAATGCTACACAAAAAGTAGCTTTTGTACAGACGTATTGGGACAGAAGTTTCGGGAAACATGATATCACTGCAGGGCTCACTTTCAAAAGAACTTTTTACGATGACAATACACCGGGAACTTTATCAGCAGACGGTATCACGAATGCCCCGATGAAATCTCCTATCTGGGGAGCTTTTATCCAGGATCAGTGGGAAATCAACGATAAGAATACTTTGTTAATTGGCTACAGATACGATTACGATAAAGTACATCATTCTGTACATTCACCGAGGTTTGCATGGAAATTCAATCCTAATCCTTATCATACATTACGTTTCAACTTTGGAACAGGATTCAGAGTGGTTAATTTGTTTACGGAAGATCATGCTGCATTAACAGGTTCAAGGGAAGTTGTGGTAAAATCAGATTTGAAACCGGAAAGATCTGTCAACGGAAACCTGAATTATATCTGGAAAATTCCTGTAGGTAACCGAATGTTGAATCTTGATGCATCTGCATTTTATACGTATTTCAGTAATAAAATTGTAGGGGATTTTGATTCCGATCCTGATAAAATTATTTATGATAATCTCCACGGATATGGAATTTCAAGAGGAGCTTCATTGAATGTGGATTTTAGTTTTCAGTTTCCTTTGAGTGTTAATCTGGGAGTAACATATCTTGATGTTTATCAGAAATTTGATAACGAAAATCAAAAAACACAGCAGCTGCATGCCCCAAAATGGAGCGGTACGTATAACCTGACTTATAAATTTCCAGGTAATCTGACTATAGATTTTACAGGACAGTTCTACGGACCAATGCGACTTCCTGTTCTGGTAAATGACTATCGCCCTGAATATTCACCCTTTTATTCTCTGGCTAATATTCAGATGTCCAAGAGTTTCAAATCCGGATTTGAAGTGTATTGCGGGATTAAAAACCTATTCAATTTCAGACCTAAAGATCCTTTGATGAGACCATTTGACCCCTTTGATAAGCATGTTGATGATCCTGTCAATAATCCTAATCATTATACTTTTGATACGGCATACGGCTATGCACCCATGCAGGGGATCAGAGGTTTCATGGGAGTAAAATATACTTTAAAATGAAAAAAATAGCTTTATTTTTAATGTTAGTGCCCTGTTTTTATCTGTCTCAGATGAAGACAGGCACTTTTTCTGATCTTGAGATTCAGCAGAAAGAAAATCCGAAGCCGGTTGTGATCCATCTGTATACAGATTGGTGTGCGGTCTGCAAGATTGAGTCCTATCGTTTGAGTAAAGATAAAGAGGTGGTAAGTATGATTAATGATCATTTTTATTTTGTCAATTTCGAGGCAGAAAAGACGAAGGAGAAAATTCATTTTCAGAATCAGGAGTTTGAATATCTGCAGAACGGAAATTCCGGAATTCATGAGTTGGCGCTGGCTTTGTCTAAGAATAAAAATCAGCCTGTTTATCCTTTATGGGTATTTCTGGATAAGCATCAGAATCTGGTGTATTATCAGGAAGGGCAGATGACACCTGAGAAAATGAAGCAGAAGCTTTTGGAAATTTCGGCTTTATAAATTGGGAGTTTTGCTGGAAAACGCGAAGATTTCTATGTTAATACGCAAGATGGATTTAAATTTTTTAATGACACAAATTCTTCTCCTTGTAAAAATGGCTGTTTTCTATTGATGACACTATTATTCTGTGTACTAACTTCCATTTTCCATCTTCCAGCCTCAAATCTTCATTCCTACTGGAATACCATCGCTATTTTCTCTATTTTTGCTCAAAGTTAAAAAATCATGTCACAATATATCAGACTGGCTGCAGCAGAAGATTATCCAAGAATTATGGAAATATGGGAGTCAGCAGTAAAGGCAACACACGATTTCCTTGCTGAAGAAGATTTCAATTATTTTAAAGAAGTGATTCCAAGAGACTATCTTCCTCATCTGGAAGTGTATGTGATTACTGAAAACAGTGAATCGAAAGGTTTTGCATCAGTAGCGCAAGGCAATCTGGAAATGCTTTTTATTCATAATGACATGCGTGGAAAAGGTTATGGAAAAACGCTTTATCAGTTTATGAAAGAGAAAACCGGACTGACCAAAGTAGACGTGAACGAACAAAATCCACAGGCCATCGGGTTTTATGAAAAAATGGGTTTCAAAAAAATCGGAAGATCAGAGAAAGATGGTTCAGGAAAGGATTATCCACTTATTCATATGAGTCTGTAATGGAAGATTTTACTTTCAGTCTATTTAATTCCGATTCGGAAATTCCTTATCATCTCTTGATGTTGGCGGATGAAACCAAAGAGGCTATTGACCGGTATATTTTCAATTCTGACATCTATCTTTTGCATGACGGTATTGAGGACATTGCGGTGATGGCACTGTACAAGAACAATGATACAGAGCTTGAAATTAAAAATATCGCAGTCATTGAAAGCTATAGAAGCAAAGGGATCGGAAGCATCCTGATCAATAAGGCAAAAGAAATTGCGAAAGAAAATCACTATAAAAAACTGACTGTCGGAACATCGGATACCGGATTCCAACAGATCAGATTTTATGAGAAGAACGGATTCGTTCAACGTGGAATCCTGAAAGGTTTTTTTATTGAAAATTATCCGGATCCAATCTATGAAAACGGTTTACAGATGCACGATATGATTATTTTAGAATTTTCTTTATTCTAAAACCTCCCAACGAACGGCTTTTCAATTGCATAAATAACGCCTTTTTGCCCACTAAAATCAAATTCTTTCTCAAAGGTCAACCCAAGTTTTTGTAATACTTTTATGGAAGCTTTATTTTCAGACATTGCCCTGCCGATAATCTTTTGAAGATTTAATTCGTCAAATCCATAATTAAGGCAGGCAGCAGCACTTTCTGTAGCGAATCCCATATTCCAGTACTTTTCAAAAAACCGGAATCCGATATCAGTTTCGTTCTTAGATATAGTATATTTTAAGCCACACCAACCAAGAAATTCATTGTCAGATTTACTTATAACAGCCCACCTGCCATAACCATTCACTTTATAATCATTATAATTCCGAAGAAAACACAGTGCTTCTTCTACATTTACAAATGCTGAATCTCCCGTATAATGTATTACTCTGGGATTGGCATTAAGTTCATAAAAATCAGCGGCATCATCAATCGTGAGTTCTCTTAATAAAAGTCTGTTGGTTTCTAATATTTTCTTTACCATAATTAAAGATTTAGCCTTTCCCCATCACCTTACGGAATAAGCCTTTAATATGTTCTATTTCCGTTTGGTAATTGGTTTTCTTACGGCATCCGAAATACAGGGTGTTTTCCAGCTTCTTTTTGCCTTCCCAGATCAGTTGGACTTCACCGCTTTCGATATCTTTCCTGCAAAGAAAATCAGGAACAACGGCTAATCCTGTTCCCCCTTTCAGACAACGGATGATTGAGTTCATGTTGGGAACAATATAATTAGGACGGAAATTAGGCTTATGACCAAAATTCAATACCCAGAACTGGAAAAGATGTTCCATATCTCCGGTAGTTCCATACCATTTTTCGTTTTTCAGCCATTCTTCAATCTGCTCAGCGTCTTTTATTTTTAAAACTTTACTGAAAGCCGCTTTATCCACTTCTTTTCCCCCTACCAGAATGATCTGCTCTGAAGAGAATGCTTCATGTTCAATATTGGGCGAAGACCCTTTTTTCGGTGTAATGATAAGATCCAGAATTCCTTTATCCAGCTGATCCAGCATTTCAGGATATTCTCCAAAACTGATAATGAGATTAAAAGGCAGGGAAGAAACGTATTGCTCCAAAGTAGTCTGAAAAGTTTCAAAACACATCCCCACACTGATGGTTGGAGTGTGCTTCTCTGTAGATTTCTGGAAATTCTTCTCTACATCCTCCAGTTTGTTAATAGGCTCTGCAACAGCATTAAACAAAACTTTTCCGCGCTCTGTAGGAATCATTTTTCTGCCGGTTCTGTCGAAAAGTTTATAACCTACATAAGCTTCCAGTGAGCTTAAATGCAGGCTTACTCCCGGTTGTGAGATGAATAAAGCATCCGCAGCACCTGTCAATGTCCCGGTTTTATAGATCGCTTTAAAAGTACGATACCATTCCAAATTAACCATGACTTTATTATTAATATTATAATACGAAATTACAAAATAATTATAATTTTAATATATTTTTATTCTTCAAAAATAATGCATAATAATCCGAATACTGCTTTCCTTTATCTGGCGGGCTGTTTCATCAACTGAATAAGGCAGCTGTACAATTTCCGGGGTTATTTTTTCTTCATCCAACGTCAGTATTAGATAGGAAGCCTGTCTGTTTTCTTCTTTAGAGCGTACTACAGAGCCACAATTAACAGCCCAGGTATTATTTTCAAACGGTTTTTAATTTAAAAAGCTATAATTTAAATAATACTTTACTATAATTTATATTATTTTTATTATGCCGATATCCATTATAACTTTGCAGAGTAAAATTTAAACAATCATAAAAAAATGAAAAAAGTACTAATCATCAACGGAGGACAGAATTTCGGACATTCCGGAGGAAAATATAATCAGACTATTACAGACAATACATTAGCCGTTCTTAAAGAATTTGATAACGTAGAAGTAAAGATAACCAATGTAAGCGAAAACTACGACAAAAATGAAGAAGTGGAAAAATTTGTATGGGCAGATTACATTATTTATCACACTCCTATCTGGTGGTTTCAGCTTCCTAACGGATTGAAAAAATATATAGACGAAGTTTTCACAGCAGGCCATGCAAAAGGAATTTATATGAGCGACGGAAGAAATGCTGAGAATCCTGAAATCAACTACGGGACTGGAGGAATGCTTGGCGGAAGAAAATATATGCTGACTACAAGCTGGAACGCTCCAGCAACAGCCTTTACTCTTCCCGGAGAATTTTTCAATGAAAAAAGTGTGGACGAAGGCCCGTTATTTGGTTTTCACAGAATGAATGCGTTTGTATCATTAGAAAAAATGGAAAGCTTTCACTTTCATGATGTAGAGAAAAATGCTAATATAGAGCGTGATATGAAATTATACAGAGACCATGTAAGAAATGTATTTGAAAAAGAATTAAAAACCGAGTTAGTATCATGAAAATTCACCTTACCGCAATAGTTAAATCCAAAGAAGAGCATCAGGCTGAAGTATTGGAAGTTCTTCAGAATATGGTAAAAGAGACAAGAAAAGAAGAAGCATGTGAACTTTACAGCCTGCATCAGGGAATTGAAGACAAAAACCAGTTTGTTTTCTACGAAATCTGGAAAAGCGAAGAAGGATTGGTTCAGCATAATCAGCAGCACTATATCCGGACTTTCGGGGCTTTGGTGGATGAAAAGCTTCAGGAAAAACCACAGATTTATATCACCAATCTTATTTAATAATGAAAAAATTAGCATTTTTAATGTTTGCGGTCTTTACACTAGGATTCGCTCAGGCACAAACCAAAAAATCAAAGAATATGAAAAAGAAAATATTATTCGTTGTTACCAGTCATGATAAAAAAGGCAGTACCGGTGAAGACACAGGATATTATCTGGGTGAAGTTTCTTATCCCTGGGAAGTTCTTCACAAAGCAGGATACGAAATTGATTTTGTAAGCCCGAAAGGCGGAACTCCTCCGGTAGACGGCTTTGATCTGAAAGACCCCGTAAATAAAGAATTCTGGGAAAATAAAGAATACAAAAACAAGATTGATCATTCTATGAACCCATCTCAGATTAATCCAAAAGAATATTCAACGATATTTTATGCAGGAGGACACGGTGCTATGTGGGATTTTGCAGACAATAAGGAACTGGCAGATATAGCTTCCAGGATTTATGAAAACGGAGGAATTGTAGCCGGTGTATGCCATGGCCCTGCAGGTTTGGTGAATATCAAACTGAATAACGGGAAATATCTTGTAGACGGAAAGAAAATCAATGCTTTTACCAATGAAGAGGAATCTGAAGTAAAACTAACCAATGTTGTTCCTTTCTTACTGGAAGATAAGCTCAAAGAAAGAGGAGCAAAGTTTGAAAAATCAGGACTTTGGCAGAATCATGTGGTAACAGATCAAAGAGTGATTACAGGACAGAATCCACAGTCTGCAAAAAGCGTTGGAGAAGCTATTCTGAAAGAATTAAAGAAATAACAGATACTTTTTAACTACAAAAAGCACAAAAGTTTTTAAATACTTAAGTTTTTTCAGAACCAGGCCTTATGCGTAATAAGTACACCTAAGTTTTGTGAAAATCTTTGATTTTCATCTTGTGTGAACTTTTCTGCAGTATCATTTTAAACTTACTTAAGTGAACTCAAGTGTTTTAAAATGAAACCTTTGTAACTTTTGTGGTTTGGTAAAGTTTAAACAACTCTTATATCTGAGAAACGAAGAGACAATGTAATTCCGCTTTAAAAAATAAAAATCAACCTTAGAATTTATTTTAGAATTAATACCCAAACGGTGTTACAATGTCACTTTGCATCTTGCATTAAAACGGCCTTTCAAAATTTGAAAGGCCGTTTTAAAATAAAGTAAACAACCGTAGATGAAGCAGTCTTCATTGACTTCCATCTTCCAGACTTCACTATTTTGCAATCGGAAGATGAGTACTTACTGCAATTCTGTTCCAGGCATTGATGGTAATGATCGCCATAATGATCTGAGCAATCTGGTTATCATCAAAGAATGACTTTGCTTTCTGATACGTTTCTTCAGTTAATCCTTTATCACTGATCAGCGTAATTTCTTCTGTCATTGCCAATAGCACCTGCTCTTCTTCAGTGAAAAATTCTTTAGCTTCTGTCCATCCGTTCAGAATAAATATTCTTTGAGGATTTTCTCCGTATTTGATGGCATCTTTAGTGTGCATATCAAGGCAGAACGCACATTTATTGATCTGTGAAGCTCTGATTTTAATCAGCTCCTTCTGAATGTGTGTTAAAGAAATAGTTTGTAAATACCCTTCCAATCCAAGCATTGCTTTATAGGCTGCGGAATCTACTGTTGCAATATTCAATCTTGCGCTCATAATATGTATTATTTTTTGGTTAATTGATCTATACTTAAAGAATAATGTTGCTGTACTGCCAGTAAAAGTGCGGCAGCACTTCCCACCCATACAGAATAATTAAGTGGGGCTTTGGGTCCTGATGCAATAGTCATGGATAGGGCAAAAATCAATAGCAGGATACAGCTTCCAAAGGCCGCAATTTTTGTTTTAAATCCCAAAATCAGCATCAAAGGAAAAAGGATTTCTAAGAAGGTAGCCGCATACGCTGAAAACGTACTTAAGGCTTCAGGAAGGAAAAAAGTAAGCTGTCTTGTATATTCTTTAAAACGCTCCATGTTTCCCCATGATGAATTTTCTTTGCTCCACCAGCCGAATCGGTCTGCCACTGCAGAAAGCATGGTAACGGCAAGAGCCAGTCTTAAAAAAAGTTGTGGAAATTGATTTTTTTGATCTGTCATTGCATTAGCTTTTAATCACATGACAAATTTCCGGCTTCTGATCCGTAAAAAACTTAAACTGGTTTAAGATCGTAATTTTGCTCTGATTTCACTCAGATATTCCGGAGTAAGATTCAAAAAGGAAGCTATAAGATATTGAGGGATTCTTTGAATAAACCAAGGATATAATGTACTGAAATGCATATAAAGCTCTTCTCTGGACATTTCATACAAATACCGGATTCTGCGTTCTGAAGCGGCATACGCCCTTTGGTAGATCATCCGGAAATAGCGCTCCATTACGGGATGTTTTTTCAACAATTCTTCCTGACGCTCAAGATCAATCACCAGAATAGAAGAATGCTCTACCGCCTGTATTGAAAAGTCCGTTGATATCTGTCTTTCGTAGGCAAATGTATCCGTCATCCACCAGTTTTCAATAGCGAATTCCGTAGTTTGTTCTACCCCTTTTTCATTAATAAAAAATTTTCTCAGACATCCTTTCACCACAAAATACATCGTCCGGCAGATTTCTCCTTCCAGCACCAGATTTTGTTTCTTTTTCACATCCATTACCTTAAAAAAGGAGGCAATAGAAATATACTCCTCGTCAGTTACAGTAATGAATTTATTTAAATGTGATTTGAATGAGTCCATCTTACAAATTAATACTCAAACTTAACTTTATTTTTTTAGTTTTACAATGAGAAAAATATTGAATCATGGAAATTGTTGCTAAAATTCTGATCGCTGTTGTTGCACTGGAACATCTTTATATCCTTTGGATGGAAATGTTTGCATGGGAAACCAAAGGAAAAGAGGTTTTTAAAGCAGCCCTGCCTGCAGAAATGTTTAAACCTACCAAAGGACTTGCTGCCAATCAGGGACTTTACAATGGCTTTTTGGCAGCCGGATTAATCTGGTCATTTTTGATTAAAGATCCGCAATGGCAGGCAAATATAGCTCTATTCTTTTTAGGGTGTGTAGTCGTAGCCGGAATCTATGGCGCAATTTCTGCTGCTAGAAAAATATTTTTCGTTCAGGCTTTACCTGCTATTCTTGCCATTATTGCTGTTTTACTGAAATAATTTACCGGATCATTCCGGCAATATCAATCTTCTCTTGACTTTAGTTATAAGAGAAAAATTACTGTGAATTTTAATCTGAAAATATGATTGAAATTCAATTAGTTACATCTGTAAAAATCCATTTAATATAAAATCCGTAAATTTGCACCGTCATAAAAAATTGATATACAGTTTTTTGATGCTGGCAAGCATTTTGATCAAATGTAGCCATTCAAGTTGTTCAGTACACATATCTGTAATTACCTCATCAGTAATTTAATTGTAGAATCTATGTAAAAGATAAGCTTCTTTTTACATAATGCACTCTTTTTCTAGAGTATAATCTATTGACATATTTAAAATAAACATAAGTCCATCAGGTCTTTATGGTATTATTTTTTTTGTTAAAGCTTTTTATCACTAAAAGCTCAGCAAATTATTTTATCCTATTCTCAACAGCAGAACAACGAAAGCTAAATGTATATAATGAATTGGTGTACAATTTTTTATATCAAATTATTAATTGAAAAATTCTGAATATGGAAAAAAATGAAAACACTCGAAAAGTAAAACTTAAAGTGGAAGACCTGACAATCATCTTTGGTAAAAACAAAGAAAAAGCACAGGAACTTCTGGATAAAGGTTTTTCCAAAAAAAAAAATCTTGAAAAAACGGGCTGCACCATAGGAATCAACAAAGCCAGTTTTGAAATTTATGAAGGAGAATTTTTTGTCATTATGGGGTTGTCAGGAAGCGGGAAATCTACCTTATTACGCTGTCTTAACAGACTGAATGAACCCACTTCAGGAAAAGTATTCATCAATGACGATGACATTACCAGTAAAAACAACAAGGAACTGCTGGAAGTAAGAAGAACGGAAATGAGTATGGTATTTCAGAAATTCGGATTACTTCCTCATCATACTATTTTAGATAATGCTGGTTTCGGTTTGGAAATCAGAGGGGAAGACAAAGCTTCCCGTGACCAAAAAGCACAGAAAGCATTGGATATTGTAGGTTTAAACGGATTTGAAAATCAGTATCCTTCCCAGCTTTCAGGAGGAATGCAGCAGAGAGTGGGATTGGCAAGAGCTTTGGCTAACGATCCTGAAGTCTTACTGATGGATGAAGCTTTCTCCGCACTCGATCCATTAATAAAATCTGAAATGCAGGATCAAATGCTTGAACTGCAGAATACATTACAAAAAACCATTGTTTTTATTACCCACGATTTGGACGAAGCCATTAAAATCGGAGACCGTATCGTCATCATGAAAGATGGGGTGATAGAACAAATAGGAACGGCCGAAGATATTTTAACCAATCCTGCCAGCGACTATGTAAAAGCATTCGTAGAGAAAGTAGACCGTAAAACGATTATCACCGCAAGATCTTTAATGTTCGACAAAGCTACGGTGGTACGTTTCAGAAAAGATGGTCCTGAAGGTGCTTTAAGAAAGATGAGAGCTACAGGCCTGGAAAATTTGCCTGTAGTAGATTTTCAGAATAAATTTCTTGGTTTTGTAACCCTTAATGATGTGGTACGCATTGCCAAAAAGAAAGAACCTACGGTAGAATCAATTATCAACAGTAATGTTCCTTCAGTGTATCCCGAAGTGACGGTAGAAGAAATGCTGCCGTTGATTTCCGGAAGTAAATCAGCCATTGCGGTAATTGATGAAGACAATAAATTTTTAGGTCTTGTTACCCAGTTATCACTTGTCATAGAAGCCACCAAGTTTAATGAAGAAGAGATCATAGAATTAAAAGAAATCGCAAACAACCAATAAGATGAATAAAACTATAGATATAGGCCAATATGTAGAAACTGCAATCAATTGGCTCACAGAAAACGGAAAGCCTGTATTTGATGTCATAAAACATCTGGGAAACTCTTCCATTATGGGAATTGAATGGGTTTTAACAAACACTCCTTTTTATGTAATCATTCTCTTTTTTACCCTTTTGGCATTATGGAAAGCCGGAAAAGGAATCGCTGTGGTAACCGCAGCCGGACTGAGTTTAATATTTCTTATGGGACTATGGAAAGAAACCATGGAAACGCTGGCGCTTATCTTTGTGTCCACCATTACCGCTCTTATCCTTTCTATCCCTTTGGGAATTTTAGCTGCGAAAGGCAAAATAGCAGACAAAATCATTCGTCCTTTGCTGGATTTGATGCAGACTATGCCCGCATTTGTCTACCTGATTCCGGCTGTACTGTTTTTCAGTATCGGTAAAGTACCGGGTGCTTTTGCAACCATCATTTTTGCCATGCCACCAGCAGTTCGATTAACAACATTGGGAATTGAAGCCGTTCCGAAAGACATTGTAGAAGCGGCAAGGGCTTTCGGTGCTACCAACCGCCAGATCCTGTTCAAAGTTGAACTTCCTTTAGCGATGAAAACGATATTAACGGGAATCAACCAAACCATACTGCTATCCTTATCCATGGTGGTTATTGCAGGAATGATTGCTGCAGGCGGTTTGGGAGAGAAAGTACTGGAAGGAATTAATAATCTGGATATCGGATTAGGATTTGAAAGTGGTTTATCCGTAGTGATTTTAGCCATTATCCTGGACCGTATTACCCAGGGATTTGTAAAGAAAAAGCAATAAGATGAAACAATTTAAATATCTGTTTTTGCCCGTTTTAATGTTCATATTAACAGCATTAAGTTCGTGTGAAAACATAAAAAAATCAAAATACATCACCATAGGCATGGTAGACGGCTGGGCAGAAGATGTTGCCATGACGCATGTTGCTAAAGCCATTCTTGACAAACAAGGTTATCATGTTATTATTCAAAAAGCTTCTACGGATATGATCCTGGCTTCGATGAATAATGAAGATACAGACCTTTTCATGGGAGTCTGGCTTCCTTACACCCACGCTAAAAAACTGGCTAAATTTCCGGGATTGACTCATCTTGGAACCAATTACGATAACGGCCGCATAGGATTGGTTGTGCCGGAATATGTCCCGATTAAATCCATTGAAGAACTTAATCAGCAGAAGGATCAGTTCAGCCACAGAATTATTGGAATTGAAAAAGGAGCCGGATTAACCACCGGAACAGATAAAGCTATTATTGATTATCAGCTGGATTATCAACAGATCAATTCCTCTACCATTGCCATGATCACCGAATTACAGAACGCTATCCAACGTAAGGAATGGATTGTGGTAACGGGATGGCAGCCCCACTGGATGTTTGGTAAAATGAAACTTAAGTTTCTTGATGATCCCAAAAAGATATTTGGTGAAGCAGAACAGATTAAAACCTATTCCAGAAAAAGCTTTGCTAAAGATCATCCGGAGCTGGCAAAATTCTTTTCCAAAGTTCATTTTGATGATGAAAATATGTCTGATCTTTTAATGAAAATGGAACAGAGTAAAAATAAAGAAACCACTGCCAAAGAATGGGTAGAAGATCACGCTGAATTGGTACAATCATGGTTAGATAAAAATTAATAAACAATTTGGTAGTATTTAAAATCCTCAACTCTAAACGGGTATGAGGACTTTTTATCTATAGATCAGAAGAATTCATTGATTCTTTGATTTTCTCCTGATGATGGTCAGAATTAAATAATTAAAAGATTTAATCATGTAAAAAATTGAAGACTGGAATGGATCTCACAAATTTCAAAAATACATTAAAGAAAAAATATGTAGGATCTGTATAATCTGTGGGAAAGAAAAAAACTTTTAAAGTTGGAAAATCGCAAAGGGGTGCAAGAAATCTTTCTAAAGATGGATACATAAGGCGCAAAGATTTTTATCCTCGATAAAATTGATTAATCAGAATAACCAACTCTACAACTTTACATTTTTTAACCTGTTCCGGAGCTAATAAAATACTTTTCTTAGAAGAAAAACAGTAAAATTGGTAAGCATAATTTTCAAATTTTTATCGCAAATTTGTTCATCACTTTATATTAATAACTAAAATAAAGATTTATGCAAAAGAAAACCTATACAGGGCAGCCAGTGGTAACATTAAATAACGGAGTGGATATTCCGGCTTTAGGATTCGGAGTATGGCAGATGGAAGATCTGAAGGAATGTGAAAATGCAGTAATCAAAGCTATTCAGACGGGATATAGAATGATTGATACTGCGGCTATTTATCAGAATGAAACCGCGGTAGGTACTGCTGTGAGAAATAGTGGCATTAACAGAGACGAACTGTTTATCACCTCCAAAGTATGGGTTCAGGATCATGGATATGAAAAGGCGAAAAGTGCTTTTCAGAGAACATTGGACAGATTACAGATGGATTATCTTGATCTGTATCTTATCCACTGGCCATACGGAGATTTTCTGGGTACATGGAAAGCTTTGGAAGAATTATACCACGAAGGAAAAATCAAAGCGATTGGAGTATGCAATTTTACAGTAGAAAAACTGGAGGAATTGAAAGTTAACTCAACTGTTTTACCGGTTATCAATCAGATTGAACTGCATCCTGTATTTCAGCAGAAAGAACTGCAGGTGTATGACAGAGAAAATAATATCGTAACTCAACCTTGGAGCCCGCTAGGAAACGGTAATGCGAATCTTTTAAGCAATCCTGATCTGAAATCTATTGCAGAAAAATATGGAAAAACAGTAGCTCAGGTTATTCTGAGATGGCACTTACAGGAAGGATTTGTCGTGATTCCAAAATCTGTAACCCCTTCAAGAATTGAAGAAAACTTTAATGTATTTGATTTTGAACTGACAGAAGATGAAATGAATGTTGTCCGTTCTTTAGATACTGGGAAAAGATTATTCTTTGATCCTAAAGATCCTGAATGGGAGCAAAAAATGTTAAATTCCGTAGCGGATATTTAATCTGGAATTTATAAAAAATACATCCCGCAGCTTTCGCAAATTTACAGATCTACGAATCTGAGCTATTGTGAGATCTGCGGGATTTTTAAATTAATATAACCATGACTGCAAAAGAATTCATAGAAACACTCGCATTATTTAAAAATGAAAAAGAGCTTAATAAAGCTGAGAAGTTTTTCAAAGGAAATGATGGTATTACCAAGAGTTTCGGGACGAAATTCGGAGATGTTTTTTCTACGGCTAAAGAATTTTCGGAGATGTCTCTGGAGGAAATCAATAAGCTTCTTGACAGTGATTTTTATGAGGTAAGAATGGGAGCGGTAAGCATCATGGATTTTCAGGCGAGAAGTAAAAAAACGTCTGAAGACCATAAGAAAGCCCTTTTTGATCTCTATCTCAACCGCCATGACCGTTTGAATAACTGGGATTTTGTAGACAGAGCTGCCAGAAGTATTATTGGAGAATATCTTATTGATAAACCGAGAGACATTTTATACAAACTTGCTGATTCCGACAGTCCATGGGAAAGAAGAACAGCCATCGTAAGCACTCATGCATTTATTCGGAAAAATGAGGTAGCAGACACTTTTGCCATAGCGGAAATCCTTGTTCACGATCCAAACGAGCTTGTGAATAAAGCTGTAGGAAGCTGGATTCGGGAAGCCGGAAAAAAAGACAAAAAGAAATTACACGGTTTTCTCACTGCTTATGTAAAAACAATGTCTGCCGTTACATTTTCTTACGCAACAGAAAAACTGGATCCGGAATTAAAATTATTCTACAAAGAACTCAGGAAGAAAAAGTAAATCTTTATTCATTTAATATAGAATAGAAGTTGATCAACAACCTTAAACTCTAAACATTGAACCTTGAACTTTAAATAAATAGTGAGCAATATCATATCTTGGAACAGAAACTATCGCTTTGTTCTTCGTACATTTTAATAAAAAATAATTCTTATGTTTTGGCCGGATAGAATCAGTAGAAAACTAGGTATAGAATATCCTGTAATTCAGGCTCCAATGTTTGGAGTGAGCACGGTAAAGATGGCATTAGCAGCCACAAAAGCAGGCTGTCTCGGATCTTTGGCGCTGGCTGACCTTTCTGCAGACCAGTCTGTGGAATTAATCAGGGAAACAAGAAAACTGACTGATAAACCGTTTGCTGCCAATATATTTGTCCATCAAATTCCTGAAGTGACGGATGCTTTAAAAGAAAAGTATAGTAAAACCAAGCAATTTATTGAGCAGCTGGCCAAAGACAATGGTATTGAAGTACATCTTCCGGATTTTGAAGAAATCAGTGTCAACGGTTATCGTGAACAGGTGGATGCTATCATTGAAGAAAATTGTAAAATATTAAGTTTTACTTTTGGAAATCTGGAGGATCAGAGTATTCAGAAATTAAAGGAAAATGGTGTTATCCTTATCGGAACCTGTACTTCTGTGAAGGAAGCTTTATTTCTTGAAAAATCCGGGATTGATATCATCTGTGTTCAGGGAGTAGAAGCTGGAGGACACAGAGGAAGTTTTGAAGCAGAAAATATTCCACAGATCGGAGGTTTATCTTTACTATCGCAGATCTTTGATCAGGTAAATGTTCCTTTAATCTATGCAGGAGGAATTTACGGAGCAAGAACATTAAAGGCTGTGAAAGACTTAGGTGCGCAAGGTTTTCAGGTTGGAAATCTTCTATTAACTTCTCAGGAAAGTGCTCTTTTGCCTTTTGAAAAAGAACGATTGAAAAAAGTAACAGAAGACGAAATTGTTTTAACGAAAAGTTTCTCCGGGAGGTATGCCAGAGGAGTGAAAAATCAGTTTATAGAAACAGTTGAAAACTCAGAATATATTTTACCCTATCCTTATCAGAACAAACTTACGAATGCCCTGAGAAAAGCAGCTAAAGCTCTACAAAATCCTGAATTTGTAGGAATATGGGTAGGGCAGTCTATCCACCAATACAGTGAACTTTCCACAGAAGAAATTCTGAAAAACCTGATCAAAGAATCTGAAAGATAAATTCTGACGTTTTTAATGGGACGGAAATTACAAAACTTAGTAAAAAAAGCTTCAGATATACTCTGAAGCTTTTTATTTATTTTGTTAAATCTAATCCGCCGAAATTCCCGGAACTCATCATTAAATAAACACCATCCGTTTTATCTAATGTATTCCAGTAGGTATGAAGATCTTCAGCATTCGTGAAAACCCTTAGATTTTCATTCCTGAATTTTTCTTTGATAAACTCAGGAGAAATAGCTTCCATTCTCTTGATCTTCAATGCATCTTCAGAGTAGAAAACAATGGCTTCTTCCAAACCATCCATGGCGTGGTCATATTGTTCAAGGAAAGCAGGATTTAAGCTGGAATAGGTATGAAGCTCCAGGAATCCGTATTTCTTATCATTTTTAAATTGCTCTGCAAAGGCTTTTACAGCTGCTTTCACTTTACTTGGTGCATGGGCAAAATCTTTGTAAAGAATTCCTTTGTCTTCTCTTTCTACTTTTTCAAGACGCTTGGATGCTCCTTTGAAACTCATGATTGCCTCATAGAAATCTTCATCCATAATTCCCAACTGCTGGCAGATATGTCTTGCTCCTTCAAGGTTCAGTAGGTTGTGTGCTCCAAAAACAGAAAGAGGCACATCTCCCATTTCCGTTTTTAAATATACTTTACCATTGTTGATTTCGTATTCTGGTGTTTTATAAGGAATCTTTCTGAAATAGTTTTCTGCATTTTCCACTACTTTCACTACTTCCGGATCTTCTTCATTATACACAAGAACTCCGCCTGCCGTAATGCTTGCTACAAACTTTCTGAACTGCTCAATATAATCATCAAATGTTTTGAATACATTGATATGATCCCATGCAATACCGCTCATTAAAGCGATATTGGGTTGATACAATAAAAATTTCGAACGAAGATCAATAGGAGAAGAAAGATATTCATCACCTTCCAACACCATAAAATCATTATCCTGAGTCAGTTTTACCATACAGTCGAAACCTTCAAGCTGTGCGCCTACCATGAAATCCACATCTTTCTGATGGAAATTCAGAACATGGAGAATCATTGAAGTAATGGTTGTTTTACCATGTGATCCTGCAATGACAACTCTTGTCTTATTTTTAGACTGTTCGTAGAGGAATTCAGGATAAGAATATATTTTCAGGCCCAGTTCTTTTGCTCTTGCCAGCTCAGGATTATCCTGATGTGCATGCATCCCAAGGATGACAGCATCAATATCCGGAGTGATCTTTTCCGGGAACCAGCCCATTTCCTCGGGCAGAATTCCTTTCTTTTCCAATCGGGACTTTGAAGGCTCAAAAATAGCGTCATCAGAACCTGTCACCTGATATCCTTTGTCTTTTAATGCGATGGCGAGATTATGCATGGCGCTTCCGCCAATGGCAATGAAGTGGGTTTTCAATTGTATTTACTGTTTTTTAACATTAGTATTAATGATTTGCTGGAAAGCTTCAACAATATTGTTCCAGTTGGTCTGGTAATTCGGAATAATCATACTCGCATCCGATTTACTGCCTTCATTAGAACCTTTCTTTACATTGATGGACGTTGAAATATTGTCGTACAATTTTTTACGGTCTTCCTGTATTCTTCTGAAATTATTCTGAGAAAGAACCTGATCCAGTTTCTTTAAATCTTCATCGGAAATTTTAAAATCCTGCTTATATTTCTTTCCCTGTCCTTCAAAAGAGTAGTGTACATTATTGCCCTTTATAAGCAGATTTTCATATACCGGAGCAAAGCCTCCGCTTTTCGAATAGCTGATATCGAAATCCGAATATACTTTTTGGCTGTTGCATGAAACTAATACTATGACTGCGAATAATATTCCAAGTATTTTTTTCATAATTTTTCTATTTACTTTAATTATTTGAGTCCTTTTCTAATTTTTTAGCTTTAAGTTCTTCATCATAACTGTGTAATAGATTGAAATCTTCTGTCTGCTCAATGGCTGTCATAATTTTCAATAAAATTTCCGGTGCTTTTTCATTATCATAATCAATATCCAAAGGAGCTTTGAATTCCATCGTAGGTTTTACACCGGTTACCTTTACGCGGAGTCCTTTTTTATCAAAAGCTCTTCTGAATCCGTTTATTTTGATTGGAATTACAATAGGGCGCTGGTTTTTCACCAATTTGGCAGTTCCTCTTCGTCCCTGTGCAAAAGCTGATGTAGTTCCTTGAGGGAAAGTAGCTACCCAGCCATTGTCCAATGCTTTCATAATATTATCTACCTCACTCATGTCAACCATTCTGTTGACATTTTTCCCTTCAGCTCTCCAGGTTCTTTTTACTGTTACAGCCCCTGCAATTTTGAAAATTTTAGGAAGAATACCTTTGTTCATGGTTTCCTCAGCTGCTACATAATAAAAATCAATCTTTGGGTTCAGTAGGTAGATCGGGTTTTTTATCGTATTTAAATATCCGTTGTTTACAGCACAGAAGGCATGGTACATTGCAGCCACATCTGCAAAATAGGTCTGATGGTTGGATACAAAAAGTACGTTAGAGTCCGGAAGATCCACAAGGTGTTCTGTGCCGGTTATTTTTAACTTATTAAAGCCGTTGAATCTTCTGTATGATACAACTCCTAATATAAAAATAATAAACCTTTTCAAAAAATAAGGTGTTCCGAATGCATCGGTGAAAATATTTTTCTTCGCCATCTCTCAATTAAACACGGTAGTGCAAAGTTACATTTTTTTCAGCAACTGACTGAATTCACTTAATATCATCGCTGTAGCACCCCAAATAATGTATCCGTTGAAATTAATAACCGGAACTTCATGTCCGCCTGCACTTGGCAGAGCCATAATTTCCGGGGTGTCTGACAGGTTTAAAAAGGAAGTGATGGGAAATTCAATGGTTTCTACAGCTTCCGTCTGCTGAAGAACAAAGGCCGGATTTTTTTTAGTATAAGAGATATAGGGATATACATAAAAATTGCTCGGCGGAATATAGATAGGGGACATTTCTCTGATGATCCTTACATAATGTTTATCTATTCCGATTTCTTCAGAAGTTTCCCGAACGGCTGTTTCAGCAAAATCTCTGTCCATTTCCTCACGCTTTCCTCCAGGCAGGGATATCTGCCCGCTATGCCTGTCGTGTTCATTAATCGTTCTTTGAATCAATGGAAAATACCATTCGTTGTCCTTCAGATATAAAACAATATTAACAGCTGCAAATTTGGGATTCTTTGACAATACTTCATCATAAGTAAAAACGGGACGGTAGGGAGGTGAGAATACTCCATGGGCGTGTTCACCGGGAAGTTCCACGCTTTTTATTTGTCTCAATAAATCTTTTCCAAAATTTTCCATAGCTCAAATTTAGCAATATATCTTGAAGAAATAAGTGCCTTAACATTAATTAACCTATGAGAAACACTGTAGTGTAGCCGAAAATTTTTGCCTCTTAATCCCAATGCGATATCATTGATGATAAAATACAAAGAATTGCAATTTTTAATCTTTAATTTTTAATTCAAAATTGATTTTAGGTTGATAAAATAAATTTGAATGCAGTTTGTAAAAAAAGGCTTAAAACCCTGGGCTGTGATGTTTTGAACAGATAAAAGGTCGGGTTTACTTAGAAAAGATCATAATACAAGAGAATTTAATATTCACTGTTATTGGATTTTACTGTAAACCAATATTTTGTAACTATGTTTTTTTGTAACGGTAAATAATGACATGACCAACTGGAAACCGTGATTTTCAAAATTTACACCTTGATGGTGGTTTTTCATTTTAATGGGCAAGCTACCTTTGCCTTACTATTAACCAATTAATTTTACTAAGATGAAAAACTTACTTACAGGTGTACTTACACTATTTGCAATGAGTTTCGGATTCGCACAATTCAATATTGATGTGACTACCCAGACAGGAAACTTAAATGTTGCTACAGTAGACCAAACTGGTCTTTTGAACATGAATTCTCTAACACAAACAGGGAATCGTAATACCGCAGATATCGACCAGATAGGAATTTTAAATGTCAATAATGCACAAAGTATCGGGAACAGAAACTCTATAGATGTAGACCAGGTGGGTATTGGGAACTCAAATGAAGTGATGCAGACGGGAAACAGAAACTCTGCTTCAACATGGCAGTTAGGAGTACTTAACTCTACAGAACAAACTCAGACCGGAAGAAGAAATGATGCTTCTTCAGTACAGATTGGATTAGGGAACTCAGTTTTTCAATATCAGGATGGGAGAAGAAATGATGCTTCTGCTATTCAGGTAGGTATTGGTAATGCCGCTTATCAGGTTCAGCTGGGAAGAAGAAATGATGCTGGTGCTCTTCAGCTAGGTGATAATAACGTTCTTGTTCAGTATCAGGATGGTAATGATAACAGTGCTACTCACGTACAAGTTGGTACAGGTAATATTGCTGCCTCAGTTCAGGTAGGGGATGATAACAGTTCTTCAGGATTTCAGGTAGGTAATGCCAACCAGCTTTATCAGTTCCAGATAGGAGATTCAAACTCAGCTATTGATCTTCAGATGGGTAATGGTAACTTTACCTGGGTAGCTCAGAGTGGTGTTAGCCAGGTTCATGTAGGAACTCAGATGGGTAATGGAAACTCAATGATTGTGAACCAGTCGAATTAAGTCCTATAACAAAATGCTGTAAATCTTAGAAATTGTAAAGGAGAAACTACAGTGTTTCTCCTTTTTACCTTCAGTTTGACAGATTTGTTATTCATGAAACTTTAATAAACAAGCTATGTTTAACTTAAGATGGAGTGTTTTGGCTCTTTTTACATTGTTGCCACTACATGCACAGGAAATAGACTGGGATAAGATAAACAGTAATACAATCTTTAATCTTATAGCCAGGCAGCAGACAGATCAGAGTTCGTATGGATACGGTATTATTCAGATGGGAGACTATAATAATGCCGAACTTTCCGTTAACGCCCGAACGAATATTGTAGTAAAACAGCTTGGAGATTTTAATACCCTATATTTTATCAATTCATTCACAGATAAAGAAGCAAAAGCTGCCATTACTGCACAGGGAAATAATAATATTATTGATGTTACAGGAAGCAACAGTATTTCGGATGGAATTCAGATTAATGTAAAAGGAGATAATAAAACAGTTTTCATGAGAAACTATTAAAACACAAATGATGAAAATTTTATATTCCCTCAGCCTGGGTACATTTTTTACCTTCCTGTCTGTATGGGTTTATGGGCAGGAAGATAAAAAAGTAAACGCCAGGATAGAGAGCAGTCTCCTTGAAAACCAGGTCAGGTTGAAAGCTTTAGTCATCAATAACACCGCTGTTTATAAAGAACTGAATTACCTTTTGGTTTCTATTAAAAAAGGGAATGGCGGAAATCTCTCCAATAATCAGCAGAATGGTAAATTTTCTGTCAACCCCAATGAAGTAAAGGTATTATCGGAAATCAATGTGAATCTCGAATCAAAAGATGCTCTTAAAGCTTTCCTTTACATCAGGGATGAAGAAACCCAGAAGCTGATTGCCAAAGACAGTCTGGAAATGAACAGTGATCTTTTTAAGAAAAAAACAGCTAAGATAGAAGAAGATGCTGCTTACGAACTCAGAGGGCTTACTATAGATGATACAAAAACCAAAGTAGGAAAAGACTTCTATGATATGTTTTACATGCAGTACAGTCAGCTTCCCGATAACAGCAGCAGCGTAATTACTATTTCAGAACTTCCTCTCCGTGGAACAAGCGGTCAGATTACGATTCAGATGGAAGATAAAATTATTTACAGTTTTATGACCAATCCGGCAGAGGAATATTTAAAAGAACAGCTAGGTTATAGCTTAAAATACATCAAAGAATTTAATGCCAAAAAAAATCTTATAAAAAATGAATTTATCTATTAAAAATGTCCGCCATGAAAACCTTTATCATTATTTTGACATGTATTGCGGGTGTTTTCTACGGAAAAGCTCAGCAGCTCGTCTATAAGCCGGTAAATCCTGCTTTCGGAGGTGATACATTTAATTACCAGTGGCTTTTAAGCTCTGCTAATGCACAGAACCCGTTTGATGAAAAAAATGATTACAGCAATTTGCTGGATCGTGTGAACTCCCTTGATAGTTTTACCCAGAGTCTTAACAGACAAATTCTCAGTGAGCTTTCAAGAAAACTGTTTGATGAACAGTTTGGTGATGGAAACATAAAACCCGGAAATTACCTTTTCGGATCCCTTTATCTGCAAATTACCAATACTAATCAGGGACTTTTAATCAATATTTTGGATACCAGCAATGGCGATCAGTCCGAGATCGTAATTCCGAAATAGGAAATCACTAAAAATAAACTTACCATGACAACCTACACTTATACCAGAATCTTTTTCTGCACCTTCCTGCTATGCATTATGCAGGCCTGTAGTTCAATATTTGGCTTACCTTCGGATCCCGAAAAGCCAACAATGGGAGAGGTTACTTCTTCCACTGCGGAACTGAAAAATCTTCCGCTTCCCAAAGAAAAGATTGTAATAGGAGTCTACAAATTCAGAGATCAGACCGGCCAGTATAAACCTTCCGAAAATGGAAACAACTGGAGTACGGCAGTCCCTCAGGGAACGACTACCATTCTCATTAAAGCATTAGAAGACAGCCGCTGGTTTATCCCTATTGAAAGAGAAAATATTGCCAATCTACTTAATGAAAGACAGATCATCCGTTCCACAAGACAGGAATACATCAAGGATGCAGACAAAAACAATCAATCACTTCCCCCTCTTTTATATGCCGGGATTCTTCTTGAAGGCGGCGTTATCTCATACGACAGCAATATTCTGACCGGAGGACTTGGAGCAAGGTATTTCGGAATCGGTGCTTCCACGCAGTACCGCCAGGACAGAATTACGATCTATCTCCGTGCAGTCTCTACCCTTAACGGAGAAATTCTTAAAACGGTTTATACTTCTAAAACCATTCTTTCAACCAGTGTTAACGGAAGCTTTTTCAGATATATTGATACGGAAAGACTACTGGAAGCTGAAGTAGGGCTTACTCAAAATGAGCCTGTTCAGCTCGCCGTGACAGAAGCGATAGAAAAGGCTGTAAAAGCTCTGATTGTTGAAGGGATCAGAGATAAAATATGGGGGAAAGCAATAGATGAGAATGGAGTATATCAAAGCTTAATCAACGAATATAACAGAGAGCAGGAGCAAAATAATGACAGAGTTGTTGGAGGCAGATATCCGCAGGATTACAGACAGAAAGTATCCATATTTGCGAATGTGGAAGGGCAGAAAGTTAAAGATGACTATGTAAGTCCAAAGATGAATGTTGGTGGAAAAATAGGATTTAAATATTTTCTTACTCCCTATCTGAATATGGAACTGAACGCAAGCTATTTTACGCTTGAAAATTCAAATATTGTAAAAAGAAACTACTTCGGTCCTGAAGTGAATCTGGAATACATCCTTTTTCCGAAATACAGATTCAGCCCATTTGTATACGGTGGAGCAGGAGCGATGTATTCAAAATATAAACCTCAATATAAAGCACAGTTCGGTGGCGGACTGGAATATATGATCAGCCGGAATTTTTCACTGAGAGCCTCCGCACAATATGACCTTGGTTTCAAAGACGACTGGGAAGACCTTGTTAATGGGAAAAGAAAAGATCAGGCTTTGCGCTTTGGAATAGGAATCAACTTTTACTTCGGAAACAAATAAAAACACGAACAATGAAAACTATAATTAAAATATTCAGCATATTCATCTTTGCTTTTTGTCTGTTTTCATGCAATGAAGACCTTGTGGAACAGGCTCAAACAGGAATGTTAAAAGGAAAAGTCGTGAAAAGAGGCAGTAATGTGCCGATTCCTAACGTGAAAATTTTCACCAATCCTACGACACAAACTGTTTTCAGCGGTACAGACGGTTCATTTGAGATCCCTGCCATGCCAGTGGGGAATTATTCTGTAAAAGCAGAACTTTCAGGATATATTACAAGCTTTCAGTCAGTCAATATTCAAACTCAAAATCAGGTAGTAACGGTAGTTTTTGAGATGGATGATGATACTTCATTGAATTCTCCTCCCGCTACACCCCAGTTGCTAAGTCCGATAGATAACGCAGTAAATCAACCCTTGAGCGTCGAATTAACCTGGAGCGCAACAGATCCAGATACAGCGGATGTCTTAAAATACAGTTTGACAATTAAAAATAATCTTGACACTAACGTGATTCAGGTTAATGATTTGACAGCAACCCATTATACGCTATCAAATCTGAAGTTTGGTGTAAGTTACTTCTGGCAGGTGTCTGTTTCGGACGGCATTCACCAGCCAGTTTTAAGCTCTATCAGTAAATTCACCACCAATACAGTTCCGGCCAACCGGTATCATTACGTTCAGAAACAAAATGGAAACTTTGTGATCATTTCCAGTGATGACCAGGGAAATAAGTTCCAGCTTACCAATTCTTCCTATAATAGCTGGCGGCCACGGAAAAACAATAATGCCGGCCTCATTGCATTCCTTCGTACAGAAGGGGGAAGTACCCATCTTTATACTGCCAACCCGGATGGTTCCAATCCTTTTAAAGTAACAACTGTTGCTGTTGCAGGTTTTAATAATTATGAAATGGACTTTGCATGGAGTACAAATGGTAAGGAACTTATTTATTCCAACTTTAATAAACTTTACAGAATTAATAAAGATGGAAGCGGTCTGAGCTTAGTGTATACAACTCCGGATGGAAGTATGATCTCGGAATGCGACTGGAGCTACGACGGTAGTAAAATAGCATTGAAAACCAATGATTATAACGGATATAACACTAAAATTTATGTGATCGATGTCAATGGTGCCGTTCTTAAAACTGTATTGTCTGGTACAGCAGGGGCCAGCGGAGGTTTGAACTTCTCGGTTGACGGACAGCTTCTTCTCTTTACCCGTGATGTTTCCGGATATTTGGACGGAAGCGGAAATTACCGTCAGCTGGATTCACATATCTTTATCTATAACCTTATTACAGATGCTGTAAGTGATATTTCTGCAGAAAGCGAAAAAGTAATGGGAACTAATGATCTCGATCCAAGATTCTCCCCGAACAATGCTCAGATTATCTTTATGAATACCTCCAACGATAATATTTCGCAAAGAAATATAATGGTAGTTGACCTCAATAGTACGATGACTGATCTTACAAGGGTAACACTGTTTAGTAATGGAGAAATGCCGGATTATGAATAATATATAACGTTTAGCGTTCAAAGTCCAAGGTTTTAGTTGTAAAGTGAGGTGGGAGAGATGATCTGTACCCATTAGAGATAAATTTAAAATGAATTAAATACTTTTTTAATTGTTAAGTCTCTTATTTCTCTGCCTCACTTTTTACCTTATAGATTTTGATTGTATGTAACAATAAAAATTTCCCTGAAGAATTATTGAAATTAAAATCAGGAGTAAAAAAAATTCCAGACTTTGTAAAGCCTGGAATTTTTTGAGTAATTCATGGAAGTCTTTCAGTCGATGATATGATTCTCTATTGCATATTTTACAATTCCGACTGAGTTTTTCGCATTGAGTTTCAAAAGAATTCTTTTTCGGTGTGTTTCTACCGTATTGATACTGATAAATAATTTTTCTGATATATCTTTACTGCTGCATCCGTCACAGATGAGTTTAAGAATTTCCATTTCGCGACGGGTGAGAGGTTCTTTGATGTGTGGGTTGGGCTTGCCCTCTTCATTACTGATAAAATTGATCATTCTTTCCTTTGCATGATCGCAGATGTAGATATCATTAAGAAGCAAAACATTGATGGATTTAAGAAATTCATCGTAAGTACAATTTTTATCGAGATAAGCTTTAATCCCTTTGTTGAAGAGTTTTCGGATGTCAATTACATCATATGAGCTTCCAATGATTGTGATTCTGGTATTTTTATGCTCTGAAATAATACTTTCCACCAACTTGCAGATTTCCGAAAGCATAAGCATATTGGAACTCATAACAAGCATTTCCGGGGGCGTTTCTTTTAAATTTTTGGAGAGGTTTTCTAAAGAATTACAAATATCTATAGTGCTAAAAATATTGCTTTGTGAAAGTAGTCTTGATAATCCCTCTGTATACAGCATGGGTTCATCAAAAATGGTCAATCTTGGTTTCATCATGGTCTGTTTTGTTTATATAAAAATAGGAAAAAAACTTTACATTTTAATTAAAATTGATAAATATTTTAAAATTATTATGTTTTTATTATTAGTAAAATGTTATTTTTGTTGATTTTTTATTAAATAATTCTCTTTTTGTAGAGTTTTTTGGAGTTATTATTGTTAAAACCTAATATTAATGGTCTTTTTTAGAGTTTATTTTGAAATGTGGTGCTATATAAATAACATGCTGGGGATATGTTTTAGCGGAAAACTATCAGAATTAGCTTATGATGTAGCTGTTCTGCTTTTCTTTCATAAATTATTGCTGCAGGAGGCAGGGTAACTTCTCTAAAATAACCAATTCAACTGGCTTTTTCTGCCATAATACCTGTGTTTTATCAAAAGATAAAAGATCTTGTCATTAAAATTTATCGGTTTCAGCCAAAACTTAAAGGGTAGATCATATTTTATATTTATAAATACAAAACAAAAAAGAGGCTGTCTCAAAAGTGTCATTCTGAACGAAATGAAATGTAGTGAAGAATCTCATATGTTTGGTTATCAATGAGATTCTTCCTTCGTCAGAATGACAAAAGCCAGATTGTTTGACTTTTGAGACAGCCTCTTTAAATTTTTTAATTAGAGAATTCTATCAATTCTTCTTTTTTGGCATTGTAGATTTTGTATTCTAAATATTTAAAAGAATCTCTCGGAACAATGGTTACCCATTTTTTGTATTTCATGAACCATTTCATCTGGATACTTTTAATGCCTTTTGTAAGGTAGGCTTCCACAAATGGGTGTACATGCAGGTAGATCTTTCCTTTTTCTTTCTGCAGGATATTTCTTAGGGTTTCACCCATTCTTTCCACGATAACAATAGGAGCTACAATTTCTCCGTCTTTGTTCGGGTTTTCTTCTTTGGTTTCGATCTGTTTTTCCGGACGGTTTCTCTGTCTGGTAATCTGGATCAGGCCAAATTTACTAGGAGGAAGGATTTTGTGGCGAGCTTTGTCGCGCTTCATTTCCTCTTTCAGATGCTCGTAGAGATCTCTTCTGTGATCAGAATTCGGCATGTCTATGAAATCGATAACAATAATACCTCCCATATCGCGGAGGCGGAGTTGTCTTGCAATTTCTGTAGCAGCCATTTTGTTCACTTTCAGTGCATGCTCTTTGTTGACAGCCGTTCCGGTAGTAATATTGTTTCCGGAGTTGACGTCCACAACGTGAAGTGCTTCTGTGTGTTCAATAACAAGATAAGCTCCTTTGGAACTCGGAATGTTTACATGTTTCCCGAAGCTCTGTTTAAGCTGTTTTTCAACATTGTAATATTCCAGAAGCGGAATATGAGAATCATAAAACTGGACAATATTTTTCTTTTCAGGCGCAATTACTTCAATGTAGTTCTTCATTTCGGTCACCATCTGCTCATCATCACAAATGATATTCACGAAGTCCTGGTTAAAATTGTCTCTTAAAATAGCTGAAGCTTTGTCTTCTTCGCTTAAAACTTTAGACGGAACTTTATTTCTCTGGATATTTTTGAAAGTGCTTTCCCATTTCTGAACCAGCTGGTTCATGTCATTATGCAGATCTGCTACTTTTTTTCCTTCCGCTACAGTTCTGATGATTACTCCGAATCCTTCAGGCTTAATACTGTCGATAAGGGTTCTCAACCTTTCTTTTTCCTCAGAACTTCTGATTTTTTTGGAAATAGAAACTTTATTGTCGAAAGGAATTAAAACCAGAAATCGCCCTGTTAGTGAAATCTGGGTAGAAATTCTGGGACCTTTGGTAGAAATTGGTTCTTTGGTAATTTGTAACAGTACCAGGTCATCTTTTACGATCACTTTGTCTACCGTTCCGTTTTTGTCTATTTCGGGTTGTATCTCGAAATTTTTTAAGCTCGAAGTGCTTTGTTTTTTAGAAATAGTATCTTTTAAAAACTTTTTGTATGTAAGATACTGAGGCCCCAGATCCTGATAATGCAGAAATGCATCTTTGTCGTATCCGATATTCACGAATGCTGCATTCAGATTGGGTGCCAGTTTTTTTACTTTTCCTATAAACAGATCTCCAACTATAAAATCGCTTTTGTCTTCTTGCTCATGAAGTTCACATAGTCTTCCGTCTTCCAGCAGCGCAATCTTTGTAAGATCATCTTCATGCGAAACTATTAGTTCTTTCTTCATTTTTTAATAAGATAAAATTGTTAAGATTATAGGAAGTGGATGTTTTATCGATTAATTCATCTATTAAATATAAGGATTTTGAATGAAAACCATTATATGTTTATTAAAATAATATTTGAAACCCTCCGTTTTCCGCGGAATCTTATAGTTGCAAACAAAAATATAGTTAGTGAACTTTAAAAATTTAAATCCACCAACTATATTATTATATTGTAAATCTCGAAAAAAAGAGATTATTTTTTCTTATGTCTGTTTGCTCTTCTTCTTTTCTTTCTTTTGTGAGTTGCAACCTTGTGTCTTTTTCTTTTCTTTCCGCTTGGCATAATTTTAATTTTTTAGTAACTAGTTAATATTCAGTTAATGTTCTTATTTTACTGCAACTTTAGTTTTTACTTTCTCAACAAAAGATTTTGATGGTTTGAAAGCAGGAATGTTATGAGCAGGAATCTCAATTGCAGTGTTTTTAGAAATATTTCTTCCTGTTTTAGCAGCTCTTGTTTTAATGATAAAAGATCCAAAACCTCTTAGATAAACGTTATCCCCATTATACATAGAAGTTCTGATCTCCTGCATAAAAGCTTCTACAACTTTCTGTGTTTCATTCTTTTCTGTTCCCAACTTATTTGAGATGGTGTTTACCAATTCTGCCTTTGTCATTTCCTTATTTTAATTTTAAATTTTAGGTGTGCAAATTTAGTTAAAAAAATTGAATACTAGCAAATTAGTGGCAAAATATTTTTATTCAAAGAGTTGGACTTTTTATGTATACACTATATTAAGGGCGGGTGATAATAATTTAACAATAAAATAATGTAACCGGATAAAGGTATGAAAATTTAATGAATAAAATTTAATAAATGCTGGTTATAGCAGGCTTTACAACGCTTTCTAACCTTGAGCATAATATTTTAATATCCTCGTATCTACCCTCATTTGTAACCCGTAATTGAATTTTTTAACTGAAATCAGAAATTTTATAAACTGGAATTATAATATCCGTTTTCCACACAGAAACGGATAAGGTGAAGCTTGGTTTTTAATCCCAGCTTTTCTGTAAGCCTGTTGATGTAGGTATCTATGGTTCTGGTGCTCAGATTAAGTTTTTCTGCAATTTCTTTATTGCTTAATCCTTCATAGCAGAATCTCATAAGCTGTATTTCTGCCGGTGAAAGCTCCTCCTGTCCTTTCTTCTGCCTGTCCATATACTCCTGTACAGCAAGAGGCTGCTGCTCCCATTCTTTGGAATAAGCCTGATAGTCAAAGTCTTCAGAAGCAATACTTCCTTTAATGATATCCTTTATGATTGTACTTTTTTTCTGGCAGTAATAGATATTAGGAATTTTTGAAAGGATCTCGGCCATATCTTCCTGATAAGTGCCGGAATAGGTAATGATGGGTGTTTCCGTATTGTTTTTTCTGATGTACTTTATGGCCTCAATTCCGCTTAATACCGGCATGAAGAGTTCAATAATGAACACATCTTCCTGTCTTCTGTAGATTCTGTTTACCAGTTCATGCCCATTGTTACAGTCATTCAGAAGCATATAGAAAGGATTTTCCATAAGTGTTTTGATCATTATTTTTTTAAAATAAAAATCACTGTCAGCAATGGAAAAACGTACGGTATTAGATAATATTTTACTCATTCTTAATATCGATTTGGCGAATGATATTTGAAATTTAAAGGTCTAATTTATGAAAAACTTATCAAAGTGAAAATTAATATTAATTTAATCAGGGTTTTCACGAAACAGGCTTGGGGAAATTACGTATTGTGCATAAATTTTTTTTTTTATATTTTCACAGGCCAAACAAATCGCAAATTATGTCTTCTAACAGGGAAAAAAAATTAAACAAATCTGACGTCAGAACGGGCATTTGGAAGTTTATTCTGTCATTTGTCGTTTTGTCGGCTGTATCTTTTACTTGCTTATTTCTCTTCTTTAAGAGTTATGATATACAACGGGAAGGAATTAGCCGTGAAGCAGAAGCTTATAAAGAACTGATGCTTCGAAGTGATGTACTTAAGGACCACATTGATGATATTTACGACAAAATGAACCAGCTTAGCATTAATAAGGTGGAGAATGAAGTATTTCTCAGAACCAGTATTATGGATAATGTGAGAGATGCTAAAAATATTATGGGTAAAGACAGTGTACAAAGCTTTAAACATTATGCTGTACTGATGAAACAGATTGTACCCATGATGAATTTAAAAGCCAGGATCATTGAAGTGGAATATCAGAAGAAAACAGTGTTGAGAGATCTTGATGAATGTATGGGAAAGATCAAAGTAACCAATAATGAACTTAGAAAAGACCCTACAAGAAATTTCACAGGAAGTAAAAGAAGAAGATAAAAAGAAAAGATATGCAAGGACAAATCACATTATCTAAGAAAGAAAGGCATTATCAGTTTTTTTATTTAATACTGATGCTGGTAACTGCAATGTTATTTTTGGGAGTGATCTTTTTAAAAGGATTTGTATCTCCTTTTTCTGATGAAGATGTAAGAGGCATTCAGAATCTTGAACAGAAAGCCGAATTTGAACAGCATCAGAAAGTTGTTCTTCCCATCATGGACAGTACTTATACCATGATCACCAAACTTACCAATGACGGACCACAGCCTTTTATCGAAAACAATATCCAGCTGGGAGTGAATGATCTTAACAGCTATTTCAATAGTACTGACGTTGTGGATATCCGTAAAGATGCCTATCCACAGATCGCAAAATTTTATAAAATGTATTTTGATGACAAAAAAGTCATTTCAACAACCTCGGAAGACATTAAAATTTTCCAGAAACAGGTAGATGAATGCAGAATCGGATTTAAAGATAAGCAGAATAAGCTCTATCAGCGCGAGCAGGATCTGAAAGCAAGAATGCAGTAAGCAAATGGATACTAGGAATTTTAAACAACACATCACAATTATTAACTATGAATTATTTTCAAAAGAACAAGAAAAACATTATTATCGGTGTTATTGCAACGTTGCTGATTGCTGCATTGGTTGCTCTGTGGCTGCAGAAAAAGGTAATACATTCAGCCGATGATATTGTTGGGGTGGTTTATCCGTCTTCATTGGCGGTGGGAGATACACTTTTATTTGAAGATAAAACCCAGTTTGCGAAAACCAAAAGATGGAATTTCGGAGATGGAACAACTTCAGACAAAAACAGTGGTATTCACTTCTATAATAAGCCAGGATATTACCAGGTAAGTTTGATCGTGGACAATAAGTATACGAAATCTTTCCCTGTAATGGTAAGTGCAAGAAGCGTTCAGAAACCAAAAGATACTGCAACGGCAAAAACAACTATTGAAGCTGTGAGCCAGGCGATGCAGAACGAGAATGTAACCTTCCGTGCTATTTCCGAAGCAAAGCAGTTTGCATGGAAATTTGGTGAGTCCGGAAATACAGATGCTAAGGATAAATTCACTATCTATTCCTATAAAAAACCCGGAGATTATCTGGTAACTCTTTACACGGAACAAAGCCAGGATCCTATTTATCACCGTATTAAAATCCTTCCGGCTTATGATGCTCTTGCAGAAGATGAAGTTTCAGTAGAAGACTCTTATGCAAAAGTAGATAATGATTTCAAATATCACCTGCAGCAGATTGCTAACGGAAACAGTTTCAATATGCATTACAATTACCTGTTGAAAACGTATCTGTGTAACAATGAAAATACAGTGGTAAAAGTAAATGACAGCAAAGTAAATAATTTCTACATGTATTGTGCAGGCCTTCAGTTTGATAAAAATACAGTGATCCAGACGGTAAAAGTAAATCTGGATGATACACAGAACTGTGTAACGAAAGTAGATATTAATCAAAGCAAATAATTTCGTCCGGTCTTACGGATGCACCAATCATAAAAAGATTAAATAGGATGAAAAATACATTTCCTCTAGCAGCATATTATATAGGGTTATCAGTATTATTAACGAGTTGCCAGGTAAAGCTCCCGTCAAAGAAAACCCCGGAACCTTCACAGTATGGGCAGGTGGATGCTTCCCCTGTCGTTAACGGATATCCAAAAAAGTCAGTTCCATGGATTGTTATTTCAGACAGATCAAGAAATACGGCTTATCTGGATAAAGATGATGAGAAGTCTTACAAAGAAGTAAAATTCCTTGAACCTTTAATGGTTTTAAAACATAGAGACGGAATGGTAAAAGTAGCGGAATATGTTCCGGATGCTTTAATGAAAAAGATTTCTTCAAAATCAGTCAAAACATATGGCTGGATTCAGGAATCTGACCTCCTTCTTTGGAATAATGCCTTAAAAAGCGAAAAAACAGGGTATCCTGTAAGAGTAGCAGTAGTACCGAATAACAGCGAAGTCATCAGAAATGCCGAGAGATACTACAAAAACGACTCTATTATGGTGTTTAATTCACCAAGTCTTATTGAAACAGCCAACGTGAAAATTCCTAACGGACAAATTGTTTACGTATACAAGATGGCTGAAAATAATAAACGTTTCCTGGTAGGTAAAAAACCATCTGTTGATATGGACAGTATCAACAAAGGACTTTACGGATGGGTAAGCTCAAATGTAATTTCCAGCTGGGGAGAACGTTCTGCGATCAAATTAAAAAATACAACAGGAATTAATGATACGGCATTGGGAATCCATGAAGGACATCCAGGCGGATCTGCTTCAGATGCTGATAACAAAACAGCTGTTCTTCTTACTGATGTAAACAAAAGAACACCTCTGGAAAATATCTTCCCGGTAAATCTTCATTTAGAAGAAACTCCAACTCCTGATACCAAGACAAAATATTTCACCAATATTTTAGATTACAGCAAGAACTTTGTATCCAATGTATTGGGTGAGCCTATTTATTTTGATCGCTACAGAGAGATTACGGAAAGAGATAAAAATATCAATATTGTTTTTGCATTAGACGTAAGTGCTGCCAATGCACCTTATGCACCTATCGTAAAATCACTTTTACAGGATCTTCAGCTGAGATTTGAAAAACCATCTTATTTTAATCACGTTAAATATGGTGTGGTTTTATACAAAAACAATCCATGTGGAGATAATATTTCTGTATCCAACTTAAGTACAGACTACAGTAAAATCATGACATTTATTGATCAGAAAACCAATGAAATGAACTGTGCAAGCAATAATGGCTATCAGCCGGTAGGAGAGGCGCTTACTGCAGCAGGGAATCTTCTTTCAAATGTTTCTGATGAAACCAATATTGTTATAACTGTAGGAACTTCTGCCAATCAAAGCGGAAATATGTACAGTGTAATCAGTTCGTTAACACAGGCTCAGGCAAGATTAATCATGTTCCAGACCAGTGCAAGATCATCTGATACTTACAACGATTTTGTATTGATGGCAGAAAATGTGGTAACGAATACAGCTAAAAACATTGCTGAACTTAAAAAGCAGAAGATCATCAACCAATATGATGTTTTAACCAAAAATAATTTCAGCCTTGTGGAAGGCGATACGGGATTCTTCTCTTTAGCTTATCCTAAAGAGAGCATGTCTCAGGGATTTGTTATTTTCCCTAAAAAAGGAGATATTACAACTCCCGGATTCCTTAAAAAGTCTGTTGACAGTCTTATTGCACAAGTTACTTTAGATAATCAGACTGTTGATAAATCTCTTAATGAATATTTCCATTCATCCGTAGGAGCAGGGAGAACAGATGTAGATTTAAAATATAAATACCTGTATCCCGGACTAACCAATCCGGTTTCTGCCGGAATTGCTGCACAGCTGATCAACTATGGAAGCCCGTTCCTTGTGAAAGGATATATTCCAAAAGAGCTGAAAGAGTTTACGCCAGGAATAGAAAAGGGAATCCTTATTTCTGAATCGGAATATGATAACTTAAAAGCTTTTTATACGGAAGTTTACAGAAATACTCAGGCAGACCGTGCAGACTTTAACCAGGCTAGAGCAGTAAAGGAGTATGTAAAGCTGCTGGAAAAGTATAATCCTACAATAAAATTCTTAGATAAAGGAGCACTTTATGAGCTGCCAATGTCTTACGCTATTGGAATGAGTACCGGATTTGACCTTTCTGAAGAAGAATTGATGGCTAAATATAAACTGAAAGGTTGGAAAAAATCAAAAGTGGTTCCTAGTGAAACGGTAAAAAATTATTTCCAGCACTACAAGAACTTAGCAGACAGACTGCTTGCCAACAGAAACAATCCGGCTGTAAAAATTCAGCAGAACGGACAGACTTTCTACTGGCTTAATGAGTACTTTACGCCATCCAGAATTCCAACAGAACAACCGGAATACACAAAGCATTAAGAAATTTATTTTATGATATTAAAAGCAGGAGTATATCTTCTGCTTTTTTTGTGTCTTAAAGTGAGGTCACATATATTGATTAATTGTAAACCTTAAACTTTGAATTTTTGAAACCTAAACTCTGTTTATTTCTCTTTAAAGTGTAAAAATATTTTTTATCTAAAAACTGAGATATAATTTAAAATACTGTATTAATGGATGTTATGGTGTGGTTTGTAAATCCATTGTCGTAGAATTACGACAACAAATCGTAGAACTACTACAAAATATCAGATTTATAAGGAAAAGTTTTTTTTAGCGGAAAAGAGCCTCTATATTTGCTAACACAATCACCGAATCACAAAATATTACTAACGATTAAATTTACTAATCATGGCCGAAAGAAACTCAAGAGGAATCTTAAAATTCAATAATGGAGAAGGGCAGAAGCTGTTAAAAATGAACTACAGCGTATCAAGATCTACAGACGTTTCAGGACGTGTAGCATCAGATCCTTCTAATGCATTAATCAAGGTTACGGTAGAAGCTACTGAAAAGTCAGACATCCTTGAAAGCTTACTAAACGGTAAATATAAACCGACAGTAGGAGAGATCACTTTCAACAAATCTCATGAAGAAGGAACACTGATCACTTTGAAATGGGAAAACGGATACGTCATCCAGCATGAAGTAGACTTCGACGCAGTAGACAGCAACAGTATGCTGATCAGCTTCGTCATCAGTGCAGAAACCATTGATTACGGTACTTCTCAATACGCAGGGCTATGGCCATCCAGCTAAGATTGACACATATTATCAACATTCATAAGAAGAAAGACTGTCCCTATTTAAGACGGTCTTTTTTTGCCTGAATGAAAAAACTATACCTGAAATTTTATTCTATAACATATTTATATAGTGTCTGTTATGTAAATTTTGTTATCTTTAATACCCAACACAAACACAAAGCATATGAAAACCGAATCAAAGACCAAGGGATCTTCCTTCCGTCCTTCACAGAATGCAGACGGAATATCCGAGAATCATCACGCAGGCATCAACCGGCTGGTTAAATTGTCACTGGTTGTAGAAGGTAAAATTATTAAGTACTATAAACATTTCACCCTTAAACAAAAAGCGAGGCACCACCACGAATTCAATCTTATTCTTGCTCACGATGCTTTGGGAGAAAGGCAAAGCCATACCCTTGAAGAAGCCAACAAATTTCTGGGTAAACGTCTTACAGCGGTCATTTCCTACAAAGATATTGAGAAAAGTCCGGAAAGGAATTTTGTCGGGATCATTACCAAAGTAGGATTCAGTCAGGAAAAAATGAGTCTGGGAAATATTGTGCTTTCCGGATACAGCCCAACGATCTTGCTGGACGGGGCTCCGCATATTCAGAGTTTTGGTGGCAGCCAGCCTGTTAATATGGGCATCATAGCCAAAGAAGTAATAAAACAGGGAATAGATAAAGAGCGGTTTGATATAAGAGTCGATACCAATGATTATTCCCAGATTATTTACAGCAGCCAGTATAACGAAACCCATTATAATTATCTGGCGAGAATGGCAGAAGCTTATGGGGAACAATTTTATTATGATGGTGAAGTCTTGCATTTTGGAAAGCTTCCTCCGCAGAATAAGCCTATAAAATTGTTATACGGAAGCAATGCAGATAATATTAAAATAGAACTAAAAGCTGTTCATACAAAGCCTCAGTATTATGGCTATAACAGCAGTAAACATGAAAAGCTGACTTCAGGAGAAACTCCGGTAAGCCATTTAGGCGATCTTGCCCGTACAGCATACAGTCACAATGACAAGATATATAAAACCCCGGCACTGCAGGTTGCACCTATCAAAGCAACAACGCATCTGGATATAGAGCATTCTCAAAGAAGCGCGTCAGGAAGTGAAGCAGTTAATGTATTTTCGGTTTCCGGATCTACAACCGTTCCTTTTTTGCATCCCGGATGTATTGCTGATATTCATATGAGAAAACCGGACAGCAGTGAAACATCTTATTTTACGAAGGTTATGGTGACAGAAGCCATTCATGAAATTGATACGATCGGACATTATACGGGAACTTTCGAATCCATTGCCGCAGACACGGGTTTTCTGCCCAAACCGGAATTTACGGTACCGGCTGCCCAGCCACAGATTGCAACGGTAATTTCCAATACCGATCCGGAAGGACAGGGAAGAGTTCAGGTAAGATTCGACTGGCAGATGAATGATAACACTCACTTTGTAAGAGTAATGAGCCCCGATGCAGGAGTAACCGATCAGATCACTCAAAATCGTGGTTATGTAGCTATTCCCGAGGTAGGCGATCAGGTGATGGTTAATTTCGTACATAGTCATCCTGACAGACCATTTGTAATGGGAGGAATGTTTCATGGCGGAATAGGCCTTGGTGGAGGAGCAGACAATCGTGTAAAGTCTATTCAGACGAGAAGCGGTCACAGGATCGTTTTCACAGAAGATGAAAGCATTATTATTACCGATAAGAGCGGAAATGAAATCCATCTTGATACAACCGGAAGTAATATCAACATTACAGCACCGGAAACCATGACCCTGAACTGTAAGAATATGAATATTAATGTTGGAGAGAATATGACGACGACGGTGGGAATGAATAAAGCAGACAGTATCGGATTAAATAATACTGAGACTGTAGGCGCTATGAAACTAACTTCGGTCATAGGAAATGTAAGTACATTCATTACAGGTAAACTTACTGAAATTATTGAAGGAGATGTACACAGCGAAACAAAGAAGGAAAGAAATGAAATTTCTGAAAAAGAAATTAACATTACCTCCAATGCTTCCATCAATAAACACGCCCAACAAGAAGTACAAAACAACAGCGGAGAGAGATCTAAAGCCTATTAATTATGAGCAGAACGAGAATTGTAAAAGGCACCTACAACAAAATCTCTCATGAAAATCATAATATGTATTCTCAGGAGAGTATTATTTCACGTGCCATGAAATGGATTTTTGAAAAGGGTAATGATAAAGGAGTGAGCCATAATACGCCACAATCTCCACCACTACAACAGCTTATACAATTGATTGTACAATTCAGACCGAACAAAAACTGGAAAGGGGAGTTTGGCTTTGATTGGATGAGAATAGGGGATACGAGCCTTTTTAATGATCAAAAATTTGAGGATATTGTAGCCTATCAATATGAAGATGCCAAGTTTACTACAAAAGTAAAAAATGGCAATAAATATGATGGATACTTTGAGGTTAATGAAACGATGTTTAATAACCTGAAAAAAGAGTATAATCCTTTCTCTGTTGCATGGAAAACAAAAAAAGATAAAAAAACAGGAAAAGATGTTCCTGAAGAATATTTTATACCGTGGCTATCCATCCTAAAAGATAAAGAAGTTAAGATTACTTTTTTTGCAGAAATCCAACAGGAAGCTGATTATTTGGAGTTTACCAAATCTGATTATTTTACTTTTACTCCTGATAAAATAGAAATAAAAGGTAAAAAGAAAATAGCTTTGAACGATTATGAAGTGACAGTCAAATGCATAAAAGAGTTTACAAGTAATCAGATTATAGAGTTAAAAGCATTTAAAACTGAAGCAGGTGCAACGGTTGAATCAATTGCCGGGAAAATAAATGTCTGGGCAAATGATAATACGAAACAGAAGAAAAAGGATGTAGTATTTGTTGAAATAAAAACTCCGGAATTGTCAATTGGGTCAGGGAAGAATAAACCTAATATTAATGATGAAAAAAATAGGATTAATCAATATCTTGAGCAAGCATATATCAAATTATCGGATGATTCAGATATTGTTGAATTGGATTTAACAGCAGATAAAAATTTTATTAATTTCGTAACCAATAGTGAGGTAGATCCTGATAAAAAGAGTGGTGGAAAAGAACTTCAGGACTATTTGAAAGTCCAATTGGAAAAGGCTTATCCTAAGAAATACACAAAGCATTTCAAAGCATTTTATTTTGCTGAGCATGGTTACGATGTAGGTGGACATGTTTCCGGATATTCAAATTATGGAGCAGATTATGTGGTCGTATTTAAAAGTAAAAACGATCAGACAGCAGCACATGAATTTCTTCATTCTATGAATTTAGCCCATACATTTGCAAATAAGGAAGCATCTTCTCATGCATTGTATACGTATGAGTACAAAAAGACAGATAATTTATTAGATTATTCGCATCATGGAGGGAATGACAATAAGCGATGTTCATTATATTATTGGCAGTGGAAAAAAGCCAATTCATCTATCAAATAAGTAGTTATGAATAAAATAATAATGTTAATGTGGTTGAGTATATTTATACAATGCCAATCTCAAAAAATAGATAAATATATGATACCAAGTGTTGATAATAAGTATGAAAAATTTGATATTGAAAATTTCCAAAAGAAATCAATAAGAGGTTACTTGAAAGTGCGGGAGGATAGCAATACCTACATTCAGGATTTTCAATCGCCAGGTTACAGAGAAATAATTTACAATGATAATTTGTTTTATAAGGTTACTAAATTTTTCTATGGTAATGGTAATATTGAGAAAAAAGGATGTTTGTTCAATGAAGGCTCAGTAGTTGGTATTTGGTATCATTTTGACGAATCTGGCAAACTCCTTAAAGAGGAAAACATGGATGAAGGCTATGACTTAAAACCTGCAGATATTATTGCATACTGTGAAAAGAATAAAATTGATCTACCTAAAGGCTACCATGATTCTGGTTACCAAGCTAGAGTATTAAAAAAGGATTTTGAAGGCAAAAAAGTATGGAGAATTTCTCATCAAATTGCAGGCGACAAAATTGAGGAAATCATTCTGGATGGTAAAACAGGAAAAGAACTTCAAAAGAAGACAGTACCATTTTATAACCCGTAATTGCTAATACTTGTATAAACAGAGTACTAGAGCATTTAAAGAAAAAAAATAATAAGCATTTAAAATGGGATTCTACCGAAACAGTTTTATGGAAAATTCAAAGAAGATGATGTACTGTTTTTTATTTTTACCATTTTTTATTTCTTGTAAGCAAGAAATAAAAAATAAAGAGTACATAACCATAAAGGAAAGCATATTGTATTTCAAACATTTTACTTTTAGTAATATAATAGAACAGGAAGGCAGCTATAAAAAAGATGATTCTATTTTTTTCAGCAAAGTGTTTTTTGAGAACAAGAATATTTCAAATAATAAGATTATTGATCCAGAAACATTTGATGTTTTATATAATGACATTAATGATAGGAAAAAAGTATCAAATGATTATTATCTGAGAGGAGATGATTATTACTTTAAAGATAAAAATTACTTATATATTTATCAAGATGATATATCTGATAAAAATAAGTTTCCTCTTTTTTTTGTAGCTGGAAAAGTAAATGAATATAGTGTGATTGGAGGTGGATACTTACGTGTTGGAAACAAAATTTATTGTAAGGGAAATGAATTAGTAGATGTGGATATTAATACTTTTAAAATAGCTATGATGAGATTGAAACATTCTGAATGGTTCCAAACAATAGGATTTGACAAAAATTCAATCTATATGGAAAGTAAAAAAGAAAATAAGGAGAAATTAGATCAATATAAGAAAGATATAATAGGAATTAATCTGGATTCTCTCCAAAAAAGATATTCGGAATAATATGATTACTATTTTTAGTACTAAGCAAATAAGTTGATGGATGAGATTCAATTGTTTTAAATAAACTGTACAAAGCATTCCTATCCAGAAAAGTAATTTACTACAATATATCACCATCAGAACTAGGATTAAAAACAAAAAGACACCGTTATTATTTCTCTGATTAAAGAATTAACTATCTTTATATCATTTAGAATAAAATAGCTAATTTTAGCTACACAAAAAGAATAATTTTTGATTCTTTGAAAAAAGAGGTGAAAAACATACTTTAAAATCATCAAATCGCAAGCACAGCAGAATGCAAATATATTAATATAAGAAAATTATAAATGGGAGTACTAGTAACCAATGAAACAGTAAAGCAACTATTTCACATTGCTCAGTCGATAGCGAAGGAAAATTATAATGGAACCTATGGAGGCCCGCATATCCTGCAGGCTTTAATGCATAAAGATATCGGCCTTAATGAATTCCTGAAAAGTATAGATAAAGATCCAGGTTATTTCTATGAATGGGCAGATGTCCGTATTGAAGAGTATCCGAAAACCAGTCATCTTCCGGATGAAGTAGGACAGGATGATGCGGTAGATACCCTTATTGAAGAAGCTGATGATATCCGTTTAAAATTAGGACTGGATGAGATTACTCCTATCTGCATCCTTACAGCCATTGTAAAACCTCAGGTTGTATTTTCTCTTCAGCAGTTAAAGTCACTTCCTTTGAGAGAACATGAGATCTTCAACCTGTACAGAAAAGACACTCCGTTTACCGTGTCTGAAGACGGTGATTTTTCATCATTATTTTCAAATGGTACATCAGACTACTCAGATTCTTCATTTCCTTCCATTAAAAGCTACTGTGTAGACAGAACAGCACAGGCAAGAAAAGGAGAAATCGAAAATATTATCGGCAGAGATAAAGAACTCAGAATGCTGGTGGAAATCCTTTGCCGAAGAAGCAAACCGAATGTGATCATCATCGGAGAGCCGGGAGTAGGAAAAACAGCTTTGGTAGAAGGTTTTGCTACAGAAATTATTAAAGGAAATGTCCCCGAAATGCTTAAAAACGGGACTCTCTTAGAACTTGACACCGGAGCTTTATTAGCAGGAACTTCTTACAAAGGTGAAATTGAAGACCGCCTGAAAAAAGTAATTAATGAATGCAAGAAAATTGAAAAAGCCATTCTCTTCATTGACGAAATACATACCCTTCTGGACCCGAAAGGAAGCATCGGAAACGTTGCCAATCTTCTGAAACCTGAACTTGCCAGAGGTGAAATTACCGTAATCGGAGCTACTACACAGGAAGAATACAGAAAAATTATAGAACCGGAACAGGCTTTTAACCGCCGTTTTGAAGTTTTGACGGTTCATGAACCCGATGAAAAGACTTGCGTGAAAATGATTGACGTGCTTCTTGAAGGCTACAAAAAACACCACGGTATTGAAGTGGAAAAAACAGCCCTTCCGGAATGCGTGCGTCTGGCTAAAAGATATGCAAAAGGTAAAAAATTACCGGATGCTGCTATTGACTTATTAGACAGAACAATGGCTGCCATCAAAATGCTGGATGAATTATCAGAAAAAGAACTGGACAGCTGGAAAGAAAGCTATGATGCGATTTTAACAGAAGAATATGCAGACAGTAAAGATAAAGCAGATGAACTGATCTGGACTTACAACCTGCTAAGAGACAAAATAAGCCCGATTCTTTGGGGTTCACTGAGTGAACAGCCAACCATTGACAACTCTATGCCGGTAGATCAGATTCAGAAGATCATTGAAGATACATTCGCAGAACTTTTACAGCATGCCGCCAAAAAAAGAGAAAAAGTAGACAGATTGGAGTTGGCAGCTGTAATGGCCGCTAAAACCAATATTCCCATCGGGAAAATTCAGGCTCAGGAAAAAGAAAAACTCCTGAATATGGAATCTCTTCTGCTAAACAGAGTCGTAGGACAGGATCACGCATTAAAAATCCTTTCCGATGCCATTGTTGAAAACCGAAGCGGATTGAACAAACCGGGACAGCCTATCGGATCGTTCTTCCTTCTGGGACCTACCGGAACCGGTAAAACCGAGCTGGCAAAATCGATGGCAGAATTACTTTTCAACGATGAAAAGGCAATGGTACGCTTTGATATGTCAGAATTTAAAGAAGAACATTCCGCAGCCTTGCTATACGGAGCGCCCCCGGGATATGTAGGATATGAAGAGGGTGGTATGCTGGTTAATAAAATAAGACAGCAGCCTTACACCGTTGTTTTATTTGACGAAATTGAAAAGGCCCATCATTCAGTTTTTGATGTTTTCCTTCAGATTATGGATGAAGGAAAAGTTCATGATAAATTAGGTAAAGAAGGAGATTTCAGCAATGCACTGATCCTGTTTACCTCCAATATAGGAAGTGAAGAAATCGTGAAACAGTTTGAAGAAGGAAAAATTCCGGAATCATCTTCACTGATGCAGATCATGTCGAATTCAGGACGATTCAGACCTGAGTTCCTGGCAAGAATTACAGAGATCATTCCTTTTGCACCTATCACAGAATCCATTGCAGAAAGAATCTTTAACATTCAGCTGAAATCACTTCATACTTCTTTAACAAGATTGGGAATTGCTTTAAAAATTACAGACGAAGCTGTGAAAAACCTTGCATTAGGTGGCTTCAGCAGCAAGTACGGAGCAAGACAGATCTCCGGAGTAATCCGTGCACAGCTTGCAAGACCCATTTCTAAAATGATTGTTAAAGAAGAAGTGAAATCCGGCCAGACGATTCATGTAGATTGGAATAAAGACGAAGAAAAACTGAGCTGGAAAGTAGATTAAATATAAAGCAAAGGGGATTGGCCATCAGCTTTTACCCTTTACTTATAAATGAAATTACAATGAAAACGATTGTCAGAAATATCTTTACAGGTTTTCTATTATTAGGATCCGTTATCATGATCAACGGACAGTTTCTTGCCGCTTCCGATACCTCGGAAAACAGTGTGAAAAAGTATAAAGGTATCATTAATGCCAATAAAGATCTTGTAGAATTTATTGAACAGTTACTCCTTCAGAAAGGTCTTCCCAAACATTTGAGAAACCTGGCCCTGATTGAATCCCATTTTGACAGAAATATTACCTCGGGAGCAGGAGCAGTTGGTATCTGGCAGTTCATGACAGCCCATGCCAACCAGTATGGACTTACAGAGCAGGGGCGTACAGATATCTATAAAAGTACCAAAACAGCTACTATTTCCTTAAGTAATCTTTATAAAAAGTACAATAACTGGGTGACAGTGGTTGCGGCTTATAACTGCGGTGAAGGAAATATTGCCAAAGCAATGGAAGCCGCAGGTTCCTCCCAGTATCATGAGTTTTATAAATACCTTCCGGCAGAAACCATTAATCATGTGAAGAAATATCTTAATGCATGCTATGCAACCGGAGAGCTTCAGAGTGTATTGAATAATTATAATTCTGCAAGACTCAATAAGATTTTCTTTGAGGGAGACCGTAAAGAGACCGCTGCTTCGCTTTCAGAAACAGAGATCAATGCCGGGTTCAACCTGAACGTGGTTGCTGCTGAATTGAACGTTGATGTAGACAAAATCCTTGCCTGGAATCCCGGAATCGAGGAAGAACTCCAGAAAAAAGGGGAAAGTCCATTCTATCTTCCCGTGGATCTGATGCCGGATTTTCTGCTGAGAAAAAATAAAATATTGGTTCGTTCCTTAAAAGAAGGCGGAAAGACCCAACAGTAAAATAACAGCAATACCATACAAAGCAATCAGTTGATCTGGTTGCTTTTTTATTAAGTAATCTGCTGAAAACAGATCTATTTTTTATTGATAAATTCTTAATATTTCTCACCTAAGTGTAAAATTATTGTTTTTGTTGTTGGTTTTTAGTTGATTCAAAACCTTTGTTGATGAGGTTTTGGATAGCTTTGTTAAATCCATTATCGTAGAATTACTACAAGAAATCGTAGAACTACTACAAATTTTCAGATTTCCGTTCAAAAGCTTTTTTTAGCAGAAAAGAGCTTCTATATTTGCTAACACAATCACCACATCACAAAATATTACTAACGATTAAATTTACTAATCATGGCCGAAAGAAATTCAAGAGGAATCTTAAAATTCAACAACGGAGAAGGACAGAAGCTGTTAAAAATGAACTACAGCGTATCAAGATCTACAGACGTTTCAGGACGTGTAGCATCAGATCCTTCTAATGCATTAATCAAGGTTACAGTAGAAGCTACTGAAAAGTCAGACATCCTTGAAAGCTTACTAAACGGTAAATATAAGCCGACAGTAGGAGAGATCACTTTCAACAAATCTCATGAAGAAGGAACACTGATCACTTTGAAATGGGAAAATGGATACGTCATCCAACACGAAGTAGACTTCGATGCTATTGACAGCAACAGTATGCTGATCAGCTTCGTCATCAGTGCAGAAACCATTGACTACGGTACTTCTCAGTACGCAGGACTATGGCCTTCGGCAGGTAAATAAGCCTATTCATCATCTTAGTAAAAATAAAATTGGTACAGAACAGCGGACAAGAGACGCTGTTCTGTTTTTTTATTTAATAATTAGGTTTTTTGAAATAATATTTAATATAATATATCTCTTTATAGTGTAATAATATTTATTTAGATTCTGTTGTTAATGTGTTTATTATAAGGTGTTTATGTTGTTTTTTTCAACTTAATGTCGTAGAATTACGACAACTAATCGTAGAACTACTACATCAAATCGTATAATTACGACACTTTTTCAGATTTCCTTTCAATTGCTTTTTTTTCAAAACCAGGGGCTTTATCTTTGTTATATAATTATTGAATTACAATTTATTACTAACGATTAAAATTTACAATCATGGCAGAAAGAAACTCAAGAGGAATCTTAAAATTCAACAACGGAGAAGGACAGAAGCTGTTAAAAATGAATTACAGCGTATCAAGAGCTACAGACGTTTCAGGACGTGTAGCATCAGATCCTTCCAACGCATTAATCAAGGTTACAGTAGAAGCTACTGAAAAGTCAGACATCCTGGAAAGCTTACTAAACGGCAAATATAAGCCGACAGTAGGAGAAATTACTTTCAACAAATCTCACGAAGAAGGAACACTGATCACTTTGAAATGGGAAAACGGATACGTCATCCAGCATGAAGTAGACTTCGACGCAGTAGACAGCAACAGTATGCTGATCAGTTTCGTAGTAAGTGCTGAAACCATTGACTACGGTACTTCTCAGTACGCAGGGCTATGGCCTTCTTCAGGTAAATAATCCCATAAACTTAAATAAAAAAGAAACAGTATGCCTTTGGGTATGCTGTTTTGTTTGTATAAAAGTAGCTGTACAAAGCAAAAAATGGAAAACAGTCGAAATGAAAATAGACCAATCAGTCTTAAAACCACCGCTGCTGAAAAGTGATTGTCATATTACGTACCCCGCAACTCGGGCCTCGTACCCTGCACTCCAAAACTCAAATCCGATACCCGAAACCCTTTAACAGGCTACCAATTTTTACTCCTATTTTCTTATATTTGTTCATTATTCAAAATATGGACGCAACACAAGATAAAAGGCTGTTTCTCATCGATGCTTATGCGATGATTTTCAGAGGATATTACGCATTGATCAGGAATCCGAGACTCACCAGTACAGGTTTGGATACTTCTGCCATCTTCGGTTTTACCAATTCTCTCATAGAATTGATCAGAAGAGAAAAACCAACACATCTGGCAGTAGTTTTTGATGTAGGCCAGGCCAGTGTGAGGACGGATGACTACTCAGATTACAAAGCCAACAGAAGCGAGACTCCTGAAGCGATCAAAATTGCTGTTCCATACATCCATAAAATTCTGGAAGCAATGCATATCCCGATTCTTGGAGTGGAAGGATATGAAGCCGATGATGTCATTGGGACTATTGCGTGCAAAGCAGAAAAAGAAGGATACACCACTTTCATGGTGACGCCGGATAAAGATTTTGCACAGCTGGTTACCGATAAAATTAAAATTTATAAACCAGGCTTAAAAGGCGGTGATATTGAGATTCTGGGAGTTGAAGAAGTAAAGGCAAAATATGAGATTGAAGATCCAAAGCAGGTGATTGATTTCCTGGCCATGATGGGTGATGCAGTAGATAATATCCCTGGACTGGAAGGAGTAGGAGAGAAAACTGCCATGAAATTCCTGAAAGAATTCGGAAATATTGAAACGTTGCTTGCCAATACCGATAAGCTTAAAGGAAAGCTGAAAGAAAAAGTAGAAGCTTCTGCGGAGCGTGGTATTTTGTCTAAAAAATTAGCGACTATCATCTGTGATGCTCCTGTAGAATTCCATCAGGAACAATATGACCTTGAAACTCCGGATTTTGAAAAAGTAAAAGAAGTCTTTGATGAAATAGAATTCAGAAGACTATATGAAAATCTATACAGAGCTTTTGCTCCTTCCACTACAGAAACATTAGTGGTGAGTGAAGTAGAAGTGAAGCAGAGTCCAACAGGAGCAGAAGTTAAAGGGCAGGCGATGCAGCTTGACCTTTTTGCCAATTTCGAAGAATTGGAGCAGGCTACTTCTACAAAGTCTACCATTGAGAATAATGATCACCTTTATCAGTTTATCAATAATCCGAAAGCACAGAAAAAACTGGTCGAAAACCTGCTCCAGCAAAAAGTAGTTTGTTTTGATACAGAAACTACTTCATTAAATGAGCTGGAAGCAGAATTGGTAGGAATGAGCTTCTCTTACAAAAAAGGACTTGCCTACTATATTCCACTTTCTGAAAACAGAGAAGAAGTGTTGCAGACCCTGGAAATTTTCAGACCGTTTTTCGAAAAAGAAGATCTGCTGAAAATTGCTCACAATCTTAAATACGATTATAAAGTTTTAAAACAATACGATATCACCGTGAAAGGGGCCATGTTCGATACCATGATTGCCCATTACCTCCTGAATCCGGACGGAAGACACGGGATGGATTACCTTTCAGAAGTATACCTGAACTATAAACCCGTATCCATTGAAACCATCATCGGAAAAAAAGGAAAAAAACAAGGGAATTTCAGAGATGCTGATCTGAGAACGCAAACAGATTACGCAGCGGAAGATGCAGATATAACTTTCCAACTGTATGAGCTTTTTGCACCACAGCTTAAAAAAGAAAATCTGGAAGAGCTTTTCTACAATATTGAGATGCCTCTGATGGAAGTGCTCGCGAAAATGGAACTGGCAGGAATTTCTCTGGATGAAAAATGGCTGGCTCAGGAAAGTGTTGACCTTGAGAATGACCTGAAGCAGCTGGAAGCAAAGATTTTTGAACTTTCAGAAGAAGAATTCAATATGAATTCACCTAAACAGCTGGGAGAGATTCTTTTTGAAAAATTACAGCTGGATCCGAAAGCCAAAAAAACAAAGACCGGACAATATGCAACCTCAGAAGATGTTCTTCAGAAGTTATCTTCAAAACATGAAATCATCAAGCATATCCTGGAATACAGAACCTATCAGAAATTAAAATCAACCTATGTAGACGCTCTGCCTTCACAGATTGAGAAAAAAGATAACAGAGTACATACCAACTTCTCACAGACTACAGCCGCTACAGGCCGTTTGGCAAGTGTAAACCCGAACCTGCAGAATATTCCGATCCGAACCTTGAGAGGCCAGCAGATCCGCGGAGCATTTGTTTCCGGAGAAGGGAAAAAGATTATTTCTGCCGATTATTCACAGATTGAACTTCGTTTAATTGCTGAAATTTCAGGAGAGGATAATATGATTAAAGCCTTCCAGGATGGAGAAGATATCCACGCTTCTACAGCAGCCAAACTCTTTAAAATTCCTTTGGCTGAGGTGTCTAAAACCCAGAGAAGTCAGGCTAAGACTGTAAATTTTGGAATTATTTATGGGCAGGGAGCTTTTGCTTTGGCAGAGCAAACGGGATTATCCCGTACTGAAGCTAAACAAATGATCGAAGCTTATTTCGAAACGTATCCGAAACTGAAGGAATATATGGCAGAGCAGGTGAGTAAAGCGCGCCAGTTAGGATATGTGGAAACCATATTGGGAAGAAAACGTCATCTGAAAGATATCAACTCTAATAACTTTGTGGTAAGAGGTCATGCAGAAAGAAATGCTGTGAACGCTCCTGTTCAGGGAAGTGCGGCAGATGTTGTAAAGCTTGCCATGATTAAAATAGACCGAGAATTGGAAGAGAAACAGCTTAAAACAAAAATGCTGCTTCAGGTACATGACGAACTGGTGTTTGAATCTCCGGTAGATGAGATTGATACCGCTTCAAAACTCATCAAAACTGAAATGGAAAGTGCCTTAAAAACACAGGTTCCATTATTGGTAGAAATTGGAGTAGGGGACAACTGGTTAGAAGCACATTAATAAACAGAACGTATCCCTAACGATATAAAAAACTTCCGTCTTTTGGGCGGAAGTTTTTTGTTGTACTGATTTATCTTCTTTTTTAAATATCATATTCTATTTCCCCTACATAATGCAGTGAAAAATCATCATTTTCTACAGAAACCGGATTAGGAATAGCAAATCGTGTCGCAAAGATGATCGCATTCACGGGCGTGTCCAGACTAAGTTCATTCAGCTTTTTTTCTAAGATCGGAATCCATTGGTCAGCATAAGAATATTCTGCAAATTTGTCATAAAGACTAAGGCTTTCATCCTCAAAACCATATTCTATAAAGTCATCGTCAAACCACTTGATATTCTGTGATTCTGCAAACTTGGAAACATACTGATCATCAGTTTCTTCCTCTATATAATAATTTTCATCCTCTTCTATGAAGCTATAGAAATCTTCTTCATTTTTGAAATATCCTAACCAGAAGTGTGAAATTTCTTTATCCATAATTGTATATAAGTTTTATTTTTTAATATTTTTTAGCAAGTGAGATTTTTCACCGCTGATAAGCATACTGGTCATTATTGTGAAGCCTGTTTCATCTCCTATATTCACATTGATTTTTTCTGAAAACTGCTGAATGAAATCTCCATTATTAAGATCATAGAGCCGGAATAATGAATTTCCAAAGGTCATTCCCATAGATTGGTTGATATTGAAAACAACCGGAAGCAGTAATAGATCTGCATTGCCGAATTTTTCTTTAATATAGTTCATTTCCTCACCAGTTATTATGCCTGTAAGATTAGGAAACATTTTTACTTCTTTGGATTTATAATCTTTCTCAGCGATTTTCTTTAAAATATCGATCACCCTTGTATCCATATTTGCCCGTAAAACAGCTGCATCTTTAAATTTTAATTGAAGAGTATCCCTTAAAATTTGATTTGTAATATCGTCATTATCTTTAAAATCATTGATAATGGGTACAAAAGCAACCGTTGACCCATCACTTTTAAAAGAATAATTTTCATTAAATACTTTTTGGGCATGTAAAAATGTCATTCCGGATAATACGGTAAATAATGCAAAAATAAGGTTTTTCATAGGCGTTTTTATGACAATCTCTTTGTTGAATCCCTTTTATGCAAGGAAATTGCTGTAACTAAAATATAATATTACAAAAGTTTTTTCCGGAAATACATTTTTTGAGGTAACAACATAAAATCTCCGCAGCAAAGATAGTTCCTTAATAGTATTTATTGTAAATTTATTCTCAGTTTAAATTGTAAAATATGGATTTTCTTCAGGATCATTACGCCATTAAAAATGAATTGCTGCTTATCCTTATATCTGTTATTTTAGGACTGTTCATTGGTGCCGAAAGAGAATACCGTAATAAATCGGCTGGTCTCAGAACCTTTATTCTTGTGTGTTTCGGAGCCTGCCTGTTTACCATACTTTCTATAAAAATAGGTGTGGCCAATCCGGATCGTCTGGCGGCCAATATCATTACGGGAATCGGATTTCTGGGAGCAGGAGTCATTTTCAAAGGAGATAATAAAATTGAAGGAATTACCACAGCAACCACTATTTGGGCCACCGCTTCTATAGGAATGGCAGTAGGTTCCGGCTATATTTATATTGCGCTCCTGGGAACGGCGTTGGTTTTAATTGTTTTGAGTGCCTTAACCTATCTTCAGAATTTTATTGATAATTTCCATAAAGTGAGAGAATATAGAATAACACTTATCCATTCAGGAGATATTAAATATTGTGAAAATATTTTTAAAGAATATCATTTAAACTATCAGATGATCAAGCAGCAGTATTCACAGGGAAGTTTGGCTGTCATATGGAGACTGACAGGTAAAAATACCCATCACGAAGAAGTAATCAGAAGGCTGGTAGAGGATCCGAAGATTATAGCCTATCAGTTTTAGGATGTAAAAGCAAAAAAATAAAGGCCTGAGCCTTTATTTTTATTTTTTCCTGAATACATAAAGATCCTTGTTTGGGCCATCAATCTCTTTTCCTTCCATATCCAGTTGGATCAGAATATTCTCACCTACTTTATATTTATAGTTGGCAGATTTCCCTTTTAAAGTAATCATGCTTCCTGTAGCATCCCATACAAAAGAACCTTTATCCTGGTTTTTTGAATTTCTCTCAAGGTATTCCTCGGTAATACTGAATGTTTTATCATCATTCAATGTCAAAGAAGTCTTTATTCCCGGGCAGTCAGCGCAGGGAACTGTTGCTTCATAAGTTCCCGCCCAGTCCAGTGCATTTTCAGAGGTATCACCTGCAGCTGTAGGAGTAGCTTTAGTGATGCTGTCTGTAGCAGCAGGTTGTACAGCCACAGCAGAATCTGTAGTGTTGGTTGTTTCAGCAGCTTCCTTTTTAGAACATGAAGCGAGGAAGAGAACAGATGTCATTCCTAACACAAACATTTTGCTTTTCATCATAATAATTAATTTAAGGATGTTTTTTAACAATAAAGTTACTTCCAATCAACAAAAACTGAGCCAGAGGAACATTGAAGAGCAGATTTCAGCAATGGTGAATAGTCAATTCGCTTTGCTTGTCAATTTTTATTTTTTGCATCAATTTTAAATGAGTAAATGATGAATTGGAAGTGCCTTCTGAGAAAAAAATCACCATTCACTTGCGAAGCAAATTCACCATTGACTATCCAACTTTTGAATGCATTGTGAAGAGTGAATAGTCAATTCGCTTTGCTTGTCAATATTTCATAAATTTACTTCTGTCTGATCATAAAAATTCACCTTTCACTTGTGAAGCAAAATTGGCCATTCACGATCAACCTTTTTAAAAAAGACCTCGCAACAGTTTTTCCACCTCTTTTATAAAGCCTGTTCATATTTTTCTTTGTAAATTGGGGCAAAATTTTGATTATGACAAAAAAGATACTTTTATCTGTATTTCTTTTGCCGGCTGCAATGGCATTTGCGCAACAATATGGAGGAATGTGGATTCCTACAGAGCTGAATGAAAAGGAAATGAAGGATTTAGGAATGAAGATCTCTGCAAAAGATATTTTCAATCCTCAGAAACCAAGCATTAAAGATGCGGTTGTACAGTTTAACGGCGGATGTACTGCAGAAATTATTTCACCTAAAGGATTGCTTTTAACCAACCATCACTGTGGTTTTGGGCAGATTCAGGCACACTCTACCGTTCAGAATGACCTGCTTTCAAACGGATTCTGGGCAAAAAATACAGCAGGAGAACTTCCCAACCCGGGAGTAAAAGTAGATTTTATTGTAGATATAAAAGAAGTTACTGATCCCATATTAGAAGGTACAGATAACCTTACAGAACCTGAACTTACTAAAAAGATCAACAACAATATTGAGGTGTATAAAAACTCTCAGAAAATTGAATCTTACCAGTCGATCATGGTAAAGCCAATGTATTATGGAAACAAGTACTATGCTTATACCATAGAAACGTATAAAGATATCCGTCTTGTAGGAGCACCTCCTCAAAGTATCGGGAAATTCGGAAGTGATACTGACAACTGGGTTTGGCCGAGACACACAGGGGATTTCTCTATGTTCAGAATTTATGCGGACAAGAACAACAAACCTGCAGAATATTCAAAAGACAACGTACCTTACGTTCCAAAACACTACTTACCGGTTTCTATCAAAGATAAAAACGAGAACGATTTTACTTTTGTTTTCGGATTCCCGGGAAAAACTACAGAATACCTTCCTGCAATCGCTGTAGAGAAGATCATGAAAGATATTGATCCTGCAAGAATTGCGGTACGAGATGTTGCTTTAAAAACGTTGGATGAAAAAATGCGTGTTGATAATGAAACACGTATCAAATATGCTTCAAAATATGCTTCCGTTGCAAACTACTGGAAAAAGTGGATTGGTGAAATAGAAGGATTGAAAAAATCCAATGCAGTAGAAAAGAAAATAATGTATGAAGGTTCTTTGGTAGCTAAAAACCCGGAGATTAAAACTACTTTGGATCAGCTGAATAAACTGTACAATGATCAGGCTCCTTATGCATTAAACAATGCTTACTTCACAGAAGTTATCAAAAATGCTGAGACTTTGAAATTAGCTGGTGATTATTATGACTTCGTTGCTTCTGTAGAAGCAGGGAGAATGGATGAAAAGGAACTTTCAAAACTGAAAACAAAATTAACTTCTTTCTATAAAGACTACAGTGCAGAGCTAGATGCTAAAGTAACAGCAAAACTATTGGCTTTATACGTTAATAAAACGGCACCTCAGTTTTTACCAACGGGATTCAACAAATATAAAGATGAAAATGCCAATATTCCTGTTATAGAAGATATGTCTAAAAACTCTGTTATTACAGGAAGAACAGCTGTAAACGGAGGAACATTGACTGCCGATATTGATAAAGCATTTTCTAATCAGGATAAACTGATCAAGACTTTAAAGAAAGATCCTATTTATCAATTATATGTTTCGATGAAAGAAACCTATACGAAAACTGCAGATCCGCAATATACTTCTATGCAGGCAAAAATTGATGCTTTACAGAAGAAATTCATGGCACAGCAGATGAAGACGGATAAAGACAGAAAATTCTTCCCGGATGCGAACTCAACACTTCGTGTAACGTATGGTAAAGTAAAAGGTTCTACTCCCAGAGATGCGGTTTCTTACGGATACCAGACTCATCTTGCAGGGGTAATGGAAAAGTACGTTCCCGGAGATTATGAATTTGATGTTCCAAAGAAACTGATTGATCTTTACAACAAAAAAGATTTCGGAATCTATAAAGATAAAACTGGTGATGTTCCTGTAGGGTTCACTGCAACGAACCATACTACCGGAGGAAACTCAGGAAGCCCAGCTCTTGATGCCAACGGAAACCTTGTCGGATTGAACTTCGACAGACAGTGGGAAGGAACAATGAGTGATATCAATTATGACCCGCGTTTCAGCAGAAATATTATGGTAGATACAAAATATATCCTTTTCATCATTGATAAGTTTGCTGATTCAAGATGGCTTGTTGATGAAATGAAAATCATAAAATAATTTTAAAAGTTATACCTTTAAGAATCTATTTGAATTTAATTTTGAATAGATTCTTTTTTATTTAAAATAGGATGAAAAACAGAATCATCAATGTTTTGGCAGCTTTTGAATCTGAGAATATCGGGAAATCATTTCCGCTGGATTATTGTCTGCCGCTTTATCATAGTGTTTCAGACAAAGAACTGCCTCATTTAAAACATGTGATCCGCTATAAGACGACCCAGCAGTTTGAAGACGATCTCGATCATATGGCCGGGAATTTTCAGTTTGTGAATTGGCAGGAGTTTAAAGAATTTACGTCCGGGAATTTCAAGCCTCAGAAAAAGATTGCCATGCTCACTTTTGATGATGGTTTCAGAGAATTCTATGATATTGTCGTTCCTATTTTGGAAAGAAAGGGAATATATGCCTGCAATTTTATCAATCCCGCTTTCATAGACAATAAAGATATGATGTTCAGATGCAAAGCAAGCCTTCTTGCCGATGCTGCTGAAAAAAAGAAAACCATTGATCCCGAAATTTATTTTATCTTATCGTTGAAAAATACAGACAGAAGCATTTTACAAAAGAAAATTTTATCTGTAAATTATCAGCAAAAAGATATTTTGGACAGGCTTGCTGAAAAATTTGAAATAGATTTTAAAGCGTATTCAAAAGAATATCAGCCTTATCTAAGCACAGAAGAATTAAAAGAACTTACCCGTAAAGGTTTCGGAATTTCTTCGCACAGCTGGGATCATCCGAAATATGGAGACTTATCTTTGAAACGGCAGATGGAAACAACAGATAAAACCTTTGATTATTTAAAAGAAAATGGTTTTTTATACGAAAGTTTTGCCTTCCCTTTTACCGATTTTGAAGTAAAGAAAGAATTTTTTGATGAACTTTATAAAAATGAAGACATCTACTGCAGCTTTGGGTGTGCAGGTATAAAACTGGACAGCGTAAAGAGAAATTTCCAGAGGATTCCAATGGAAATGGGAGAGAGCGGAGCACAGATACTGAAAAGGGAAATCACTTACTTCAGACTGAAAAGCCTTATTAATAAAAATATGATAGTGAGAAAATGATAGCGCTGAAAACTTTCAATAGAAACCAGCTGGACGATTTTATATCATCCGGAGCTTTCCGGCAGTATGATTTTCTTCCGATTACCGGACATCGGGCGCTGTCTCATATTCAAAATCCAAAAGCATCAGATGAAGATGTACTTCTTATTCTTGCCTTTTATGAAGAAAAACTGGTAGGTTATGTGGGATGTTTTCCTGATTCCTTTATTATTGATGGAAAAGAAATCCGTTATGCCTGGCTCAGTACTCTGTATGTAAACCCGGAATACAGAAAAAAAAGACCAGCCAAAGCATTACTGAAAAAAGCTTTTGAAGAATACGAAGGCAGAATTGCCATTACAGAATTTACCAAAGAGGCAGAAGCACTCTACAATATTATGGGTGTTTTTGAATATGTTTTTCCTAAAGAAGGCAAACGATATTACTTCAGAACCGATGCGGCGAAAATGATTCCTGAAAAGAAACCGGGAACGAAACCTTTGAAACCTCTTTTCCAAATTCTGGATGCTGCAGCCAATGGACTGATCTCAATAAAGAACCTGGCAGTACAAAAACCAGATTTCAAATATGAAGTTCTGAATAGGATCGACAAAGAAAGTACAGATTTTATTAATGGATTTTCTGGGAGACGTGACGCATATGAAATCAATACCTTTATCAGTTATCCCTGGGTTTTGGAAGGTAAAAAAGATGAAAAATACCTGTTTTCAAGTTTTGCTGACAGCTTTAAGTTTTATTGGATTAAAATTTTGGATCAGGATAATAACATTTCCTCTTGCTTCCTGTTGCAGCTCCGTGATGGCTATCTTAAAATACCTTACCTTTTTTCAAAATCTGATCTGGCTGAGGTGGTTCGGTTTTTAAATTATTTTATGATAATTCATAAGGTGAAAGGCTTTACCAGTTATCAAATCAGGCTGAATGAAATGATCCGGCATTCAAGCGCATTTTCCCATATCTACGAACGTAATTTTACCAGAGAATATCTCTTCCATAAGGACTTACTGAAGCTGCTTCCGGAGGGTTTCAGCCCCAGTTATCAGGATGGAGATGCAGATTGTATGATGGTTTAACAGATCTGCAATATATTTAATCTGGTTTTTGAGACAATAAAATTAATATTCGGGCTATTGAACGCTGGAAAAAAAGACTGAAAGTTATTTTCTGTCCTTGTTATTTGCAGAGGTTATCCCGAATCCAATTAATGTTTAGAAAGTTACAATACAGAAAAGCTGGTCTTTATTACCAGAATAGTTTTTTTTATAGTTCTGGTCTTCACGCTGATTAGAACAGGAAGTTCTTATCTCGGACTCAGGCTGTTTAGCAAAAATAGAAATGATAGCAACAGGCTCTGTTTTGCCGGTGTGTAACAAAAAAGGAGATCAAAATGATCTCCCTTTCTGTATTTAGTGTGTTCAATAAGTATTCCTCTGAATATTTTCTTGAGTAGAAGTAAATAATACCTTATTTCCACAAATCACACGTTATCTTTTATTAGTACAGACCGTAAGTAGGGGTTGAAATATTTGTGTTGCCGCTTGGTGACAATTGCCTGTAAGTGTTACTGCCGGAAACAATTATTCTGTTTGAATTTTCAAGATCGGTTCCCACCAGCATAGCATTATAACCTAAGTCTACAGAAGTAAGCTGGAGAACTCCATCATAAAGCTGGCTTTGCACCTTGATCCATGTATTAGATGTTCCACCAATTTGGGAGAACCTATTAGATAGATCTGTTCCGAATATCCATACATTATGGTTTGTAATAATAACCCCACCATTATCACTAAGGTCAAAGTCTACAATTTTTTCTCCTGCATCCATAGTGATATAGCTGGTAATGTCCTGTAATTCTGAGGTGCTGGCAGTACCAGTTCCCAAGCCGATATTAGATTTCGGAGCATTCACGGATTGAGATGCCCATATGGAGCCGTTGCTAAACATCGCAAGAGTTCCGTTATGTCCAATCATTACTTTCTTTATAACACCCGATGATGCAGTTGCTGATGCAAAAGATGCTGTGATGTCTATCGGAGTAGGTTTATTTCCATTATTTCCAAGGCTGGAACTCATACCTGCTCCTAAATAATATCCCCATGCATATATGTTATGATCATTAGTAATTGCAGTGAACATACTGGAACCGTTAAGGTCTTCGCCTCCCCAGATAGATTTTACATTGCTAAGGGTTGGGATTTTGGTAAAGGTTGGTGTATTACCAGTAGTAATACCTAAACCGGTTTGTCCATTTGTATTAGATCCTGCAGAATATACATAACCTTTGTTAGTAAGAATTATGGTAGCATTCGGTGATGTCTGTACCTGAATGGCTTTCTCGTCAGTAGCAGCTCCTGTTAAAGTAACTTCCTTCCATGATGTGTTTATATTTGAAGTGTTTCCTGTTCCAAGTTTCCCACTAGTATTAGATCCTGTAACAAAAATTTTTCCATCCGTATTGATCATAACATGAGATGATTGGCTTCCGCTTACAGTAAGAACATTACCTTTATATAATCTCTTGGCAGGAGATACGCTGGCTGCTGTTGTTGGTAATCCCAGACCATTAGTAGCATATCCTGAACCAGTGATATATCCATTGTCAGCCGCATTACCAAACACCGCCGTATACATATTGACACTAAATTTTTTCTGCATTAATGGCTCTGTTAAGTTAGAAAAAGAATTGGCTACCCAATAAACACTGCCCAAAGCCGTTATGCTTACACTCGACTGGTCTATAAGACAGTTGGACCATCCTGTTCCTGTTTTTACACGGATACATTGGGAACCCTGGTCATATACTAATGTGCCTTCTACAGCAGTGTTTCCCGATGGGGTGAGTGTATTATTAGCATCATCAACGATGGGGAGAACCAGCCCGTTCTTTTTGCCGGTTTGGTTTTTGATGTCCATTACACCCTGAGGATCATGGGTGTAAATCCCGACCTGCGCATTGTATATACAGGATAGCAAGAACATAAATAGAAATACATTTTTTTTCATTTGTAAAATTTTATAGTTTAACATTTATATTTTTAAGATTTGTGATTTTATAGAATATTGCTCTGCGAAGGTAATAGGGATTTTAAATTTTAATCACAAAAGATTAAATCAAAGTGTAAAAGAATGAATCATTTTAATAAAGTGCTGTAAAATATGATGTTATATGTTTTCAGAAAATGTTTAATTGTTTTTTTTATTTGTGAAAATGATTTTTTTTTGAAATTTAATTGTTTAATTGATCTCTTTGTATATTAGAAAATGAAAAATATTGTTAATTTTAAAAATGGAAACAAGTGAACTATTATATGTAAAGGAAAGAGAATTCATGAAGAATTTCGTTTTTTGTATGTCTCCTTTCTACTTTTATATGGGATGCTTTTACTATATTGTGGACCCAAATGGGATCACGCATCTTATAATATTCACTTATTTTGCATCGATTTTAATAGGATTATGGCTTGGATTAAAATTGAATATGACGTTTAAATTTCTCACAACTCTTCATATTCTGGTCTATACTCTGATGCAGTATTGCTTTTATATTACCTACAATACTTTTTTAATACAGGCACTGTACTATATTCCGGCATTTTTGATACTTAATTATCTTTATAGCCTCAAAGTACTGATTCTCTGGTCGGCTTACATAGTGATTTCTTTTCTCAGCCCTTTTGTTTTGGATAATTTTTTTAACTTTTCACATCCGTTGAAGCTGAGCCGGACAGAAGAAATGATCCAGAATATATCTACTTTTGTAGCCGTTATTTTTGGTATATTTTTTATTTTTCATTACTTGAAAATTTTTAACAAAATAAAACAGGATGGATTGCTGAAAAAAGGAAATGAAGAAATTCAGTCAGCTGAAAACCACTCTGAACCTGAAGCTGAACTCCTGGAAGACCATTCCATGGCTCATATTGAAATACCATCAGATTATGCAGATAAATTTGATGAACTCTACCAGCGAATCATTGCTTATATAGAAGAAAATAAGGTATGGCAGAATGCAGATTTTTCTATCAGCCAGTTAGCAGAAAAGCTGTCTTCTAACCGTACATACATTTCTAAGGCTCTGAGAGAAAAAGGAAAAACAAATTTTAATAATCTCTTAAATACCTACCGTGTCCGGCAGGTTTTACAGGATTTTGAAAATCTGGAGCACAAAAATTATAAAATCTCATTTATTTACAGAAAAGCAGGATTCAGCTATCAGGCTAGCTTTAGCCGCGTATTTAAAGAAATTACAGGATATACAGCCACTGAATACCTGAAGCGTAAAGAGAAAATGTAAAAGTTGTCAGAATTCAGTAATACGCTATCAAGATCCATGATCTTATATCTTATACCATCAGAATATAATGAAAAATCTTCAACAGTATATGCTTGAAAATTCCCATAAATTTTCTGTAAACATTAATGATAAAATGGACAAAGAAAAAGGATGTACTAAACTTTGGTACATCCTTCTTTTTGTTATTGGTAGTGTCTCACTAACTGTGTAAGTTAAAAAGTTATTCTGGAAAATTTTGAGCCCTCATAGCTCAAAAAATTTTACGGAAATAACTTTTTATTA
>NZ_FTMT01000044.1:0-4204 GCF_900156015.1 Chryseobacterium sp. RU33C
GATTTATCAGTCCATCTTCTTCTTTTCACATGGAGTTTTACGATTTTACCCCGTAATGGATAATCATCTACAATAATTTCAGGTAAAAAGCCCTTCGATTCCAGTAGTCTTTCTTTGAATTCATGGGGAATGCTGTTTTTTTTCTTCAAAATAGATATGAAGTTCTGCATCATGAGGTTCTGCTTTGAGGATATCAAAGTGCTGAACTAAAAATTCCGGAAGTAATAATTTAAGAAGTTCGTGATCGCTTAACATTAGGCAAAGATAAAGCTACTTAACATTCCCCCCAACTTTTGAGACTGATCCGAAATAACACACTTGTAATTTAAATATAACGCAAAGGATTAGTAGCTAATACTTTATTTTTAAGGAAGCAAAGGCAGGAATCAACTTTGTTGATTGTTTCTAAGCGCAAACATAATCAGAAAACCGCAAAACAACTCTTGCAGAAAATGAAAGAACAAAAACGGGACACAAAGAGCAATGCTTCCAAAGACCTGATGAATTTTGAGTATTTCTCTAAAGTATAGATGTTAAATGTTTTTTTTAATGAAATATAATTTTGAATAAAAATAACCACTATTTTTAGCAAAATCAAAGCGGAATCCGAAAAGCTAACGAGTAGGAAAATCAAAAACTTTTTTTTATCATGAAAAAATTAACAGGAATGAAAAAAAATTTCTCTTCATTAGAAAACAAAAAACTGGTAGATTTAAAATCTATCAAAGGAGGAGCAGATAGCACTAGCATGGAAGCGTCTAATGTGTATAATTCTGTTGGTGGTGGAGATACAGATTATTATTCTGATACGAATGGCGTTTGGAAGTATGAAGGACGAGTAAGTTGGCATGGACCTAGTAATGGTTTAGGTTAAAAAAAGGGGCGCAAATGCCCTTTTTTTTATAAATTTTGTTTCACATTATTTATAAAATTTTATTTTTTGTATTATTAAGTTACTTTTATTTAGCTCAGAACACTCGTGTTCTCTATAAGGTGAAATATCATCCAAATATTAGAAAATAATAATCCAATTGAACTCAATCATAAAATAAATTATAATAAACACAGTAAAGATGATTGTAATTATTTCGAAAAAAAAAGAAATTACGACAACAGAAGTTATAAAATGGCTATTTCGTTTTGAAAAAAAATTTATTCTTATTCATGAAGATGAAACATTTGAGATAAAAATGAAAGACACTAAGATTTTTCTCGAAAGTGAAAAAAATCATTTTTTTTTGGATGAAATTACTAGTGTTTGGTACAGAAGAGGTGGGATAAAATTTAAACGATTTTATTACGATAATGAGGGAGTAAATATCCATATGAATGAAACTCAGCATTGGTTAGAAGAATATGTGATGCACATTTTAGAGTCAAAAAAGCATCTTAACAAACAATCTAATACACATGTAAATAAATTATTGGTTTTAGACAAGGCAAGGAAAGCAGGTTTAGATGTTCCAGACTATTATCTATCAAATAATACAAAAAATGTTAAATTGAGAAGGACGATTACAAAACCAATCGCTGGAAATCCTACGCTTCAATCAATTGCAAAAGATACTGACGGGGTATTATATACTGCAGTTGTGGATGAACATATAAAAAATGATTTTTTCATTTCTTTTTTTCAAGAAAAAATTGAGAAAGATTTTGAAATCAGAACATTTTATCTTGATGGTAAATGTTGGTCTTTCGCAATATTTTCCCAAAATGATGAGCAAACTAAAGTTGATTTTAGAAAATATAATACTGAAGTACCTAATAGAAATGTTAGGTATAATCTACCAAAAAGTATTGAAGAAAAAATTCATTTATTAATGCTTTCTTTAGATTTAAACTGTGGCTCTCTAGATTTTATCAAGAGTGGAGAAAAATATTTTTTTTTAGAAGTAAATCCGATTGGGCAGTTTTTAGGACTTTCATTTTTTTGTAATTATTCGTTAGAAAAAGAAATCGCAACATATCTATGAAAAATTTATTTGAAGAAAAAAATAATTTGCCTCTGACTTTCAAATATATGGAAGTTATAAGGACAAAAAGAATTGGAGTTTCAAGGAATGAAATAGTTTATTATGTTAAATCTAAAAAATACCAAACCGATTTTTATGTCCGAGAAAAACCTGGGAAATTTTTAACAAGACTTATATGAGATATTTCAATTTATTCAGCAATATTTTTGTAACAAAAGGAGCAACAAGAATTCTTATTTCTGACCTTCAAAGAAATACTTCAGAATTGATGCCATTGGAATTAGATGAAATTATCGAAGAATTAAAAAATAATTCTATTGAAAATATAGTAGAAATGTACGATGAAGATTCAAAACAATTATTTGAAGAGTATTTGAATTTTCTTTTAGAAAAAGAATACGGTTTTATTTCAAATAAAGACTGGAATAGGAACTTTCCACCCATGTCTTTAGAATTTCATGACTCCAGCAAGATTTCTAATATCTTTATTGAATTGGATAATATTTCTATTTTAGAAAAAATCAAAGAATCAATAGAAAGTTTGGATATTAAACATTTGGTTATATATTGTGAAAAATATCTAAGTTTTGAAGAAATAAAGCAAATTGATAAATATTTTGAGACATCCGTACTTTGCGGAATAGAATTATTTTTACATTATCATGAAGAAGTAAATTTAGATTTCATTGAAAAACTCAATTCGGAAACAGGAAGAATTTATAGTTTGGTATTTTATAATTGTGAAAAAAATCCTTTTAAGCCAAAAGATAAATATAGATTCAGTGTAGATTTTATAAAACATGAAGTAAAAATCAATTCTTGTGGCAAAGTAGATTTAAAATATTTCAACACAAATCTCCCAAAAATCTTAGAAGCTATCAATCATAATTCGTGTCTCCATAAAAAAATCGCCATAGATATCAATGGTAATATCAAAAATTGTCCTGCAATGCCACAAAGTTTTGGGAATATAAAAGATACCACTTTAGAAGAAGCATTAAACCAAAAATATTTCAAAAAATACTGGAATCTTACCAAAGATAATATAGAAGTTTGTAAAGATTGTGAGTTCCGCTACATCTGCACTGATTGTAGAGCTTTCACAGAACAAACCCACAAAAACAAACATGGTTTAGACATCTCAAAACCTTTAAAATGTGGTTATGATCCCTACACAGGAGAATGGGAAGAATGGAGTAAAAGTCCTTTAAAACAAAAAGCCATCAATTTTTATGGGATGCAAGATTTGGTTAAAAAATAATGCAAAGACACTTCCCTATTCTTTATTAAACAAAACTTAGAAGAAAATTTAAACAAATACTTGTCAAAAATGAAATTTATAATATTTTTTCTTGGAATTTCTACATTTTGCTTCTCTCAAAAATTTAGTTTTATTTACGAAGCAAAATACAAACTGAATTCAGAAAAAGCAGATGATGTTTATTCCGATAATATGATTTTGGATTTAAAAAATAATACTTCAATTTTTAGAGAGTCACAAGACAAAAAATCAGATTCAATAAAGTTGAATAATGGAAACGGAAGGTATAAAATGGGTGTTGAAAACCAATTCTATATCAAAAAGAATCTAACTCAAAATAAAATTGAAAAAGTAATAACTTATTTGGGAACAGATTATTTTCTTCCAATTGAGGAAATACTAGAGTGGAAAATAACTTCCGAACAAAAAATTATAGGAAAATATAAATCTCAAAAAGCAGAAACCAATTATGGAGGAAGAAACTGGATTGCTTGGTTTACTACAGAATTACCTTTTGGAGATGGTCCCTATATTTTTAATGGTTTACCTGGTCTGATTATTTCTATTCAAGATTCAAACAATGAATATTCATTTAATTTAATAGAAGTCAAAAAAGGCGGAAATATTTTTGATGCACGCAAAAAAGCAATAAAAATTGATTGGAAAAAATATGAAATACTTGCAAAATCATTTTTTAATGATCCATATGATGTAAATTCAAAAGTAGCAATGGGAAAAACAGTCACATTTACCGACCCGAAAGGTAATACAGTGGATATTTCTATAAAGAATAAAGAAATGCAAAATAATATTTTACAAAAAAATAATCCAATTGAATTAAATCACAAAATAAACTATAAATAAAATTTTTTGGTAGTGTCTCACTAACTGTGTAAGTTAAAAAGTTATTCTGGAAAATTTTGAGCCCTCATAGCTCAAAAAATTTTACGGAAATAACTTTTTATTA